>NZ_CAWNIB010000122.1:0-29016 GCF_963874405.1 Vibrio sp. V08_P9A1T1 | reverse complement strand
AATAAGGATAAGTCATGCCAACTCCATGTTATATCTCTATCGAAGGCGAAACTCAGGGTCTCATCACTGCAGGCGCTCTTTCTACTGACTCTATCGGCGATGCTTTCGTTGAAGGTCATGAAGATCAAATGTTGGTTCAAATGTTTGACCACGTTGTGACAGTACCGACTGACCCACAATCAGGTCAGCCTTCTGGTCAACGTGTTCACAAACCATTCAAATTCACCGTTGCGCTAAATAAAGCGGTTCCTCTTCTTTATAACGCGTTGGCGTCTGGCGAGAAGATGAAATCGGTTGAGCTAAAATGGTACCGCACGTCTATCGAAGGTAAACAAGAGAACTTCTTCACCACTAAACTTGAAAGTGCGTCTATCGTGGACATTCATTGCGAAATGCCACACTGCCAAGATCCTGCGAACGGCGACTTCACGCAAAACGTTACGGTTTCTATGTCTTACCGTAAAATCCTGTGGGATCACGTGAACGCTGGTACTTCAGGTTCAGATGACTGGCGCAAACCAGTAGAAGCGTAAGCGTTAATTTTGGGTGGCTGGCTGATGTTGCGTAAGCAAAGCCAATCCGGCCAGCCACCTTTTTTAGCCTTAAGCAAAGTGCATTCAATGAGTGTGACTTGCTTAAGGCTTTGCTGTTTCTAGTGTAAAGAGGATGGAAGATGGCCACGCTGAATTTTACGTTAAAGGTTGACGGGCTCGCCGACGATGCATTTGTAGTGCGAGAATACCACGGACAAGAATCCTTATCGGAGAGTGTGCTGGCTAATGGCGAGCCTTGTTATGGGTTTCGTTACCACATTGAGCTAGCAAGCCGTCAATCAACTTTGAGTGCAATCGATGTCGTCGACAAAACGGCTCAGCTAACGGTTTTTCGTAATGGCGGTGTGGTGCAGCGCGTGCATGGCATCGTGCGCCAGTTTAGTAAAGGCGATATTGGTCATCATCACACCTTTTACTCACTCACTTTAGTGCCTGCATTAGAGCGCTTGTCGCTGCGCCAAAATAGCCGCATCTTCCAGCTTAAAACCGTACCTGAAATTCTTTCCATTGTGCTGCAAGAGATGGGCATTGACGACTATGCCTTCGCACTTAAACGAGAATGTCTTCAGCGCGAATTCTGCGTACAGTACCGTGAAACCGATATCCACTTTTTACACCGATTAGCCGCCGAAGAGGGCTTGGTCTATCACCTCCTGCATGAAGAAGGTAAACACACCCTCATTTTCAGTGACGACAGTCAAAGCTTAACGAAGCTCGATACGCCGATCCCTTACAATGTGCTGTCCGGTGGTATCGCTGACACGCCTTACATTTCCAACTTAATCAGCCACACGCAATCGCAAGTGGCGGAAAGCCAATTGGCGGATTACAGCTTTAAAAAACCGACTTACGGTTTTAAGCAAAGTGCACTCGGCACCGCGATGGATTACCAGCAGACCCACTATGAACATTTTGATTTCCCGGGCCGATTTAAAGACGATGAGAGCGGTAAAGCGTTTAACCAAATTCGTTTAGAGTACTTAAGAAGGCAGGCGCGTACCGCACAAGGCCAAAGCAATGAAGCGCGTTTGCAAGCCGGAACCCTGTTTGATTTGGCCGAACATTTAGACGACAGCGTGAACCGAGATTGGGTTGTGGTGCAAGTAAACCACCAAGGCCAGCAGCCGCAAGCATTAGAAGAGTCTGGCGGTAGTGGTGCAACGACCTACAGTAACCAATTTACCTTGATCCCGGCCGATGTAACGTGGCGCGCAACACCGTACACGAAGCCGCAAGTGGATGGCCCATGCATCGCCCACGTGGTTGGCCCCGATGGCGAAGAGATCTTCTGCGATGAGTATGGCCGCGTTAAACTGCATTTCCCATGGGACAGATATTCTAACGGCGATGAACACAGTTCATGTTGGGTGAGGGTGTCGCAAGGTTGGGCTGGCAGCCAATATGGCATGATGGCTATCCCAAGAATTGGCCATGAAGTGATTGTCGATTTTTTAAATGGCGATCCGGATCAACCCATCGTCACAGGCCGCGCTTATCACGCCACCAATAAAGCGCCCTACACACTGCCAGATAACAAAACCAAAACCGTACTGCGCAGTGAAACGCATCAAGGTGAAGGCTTTAATGAGCTGAGTTTTGAAGACCAAGCAGGGCAAGAGAAAATCTACCTGCATGCGCAAAAAGACTATGAAGCGCTAGTGCTTAATGATGCCACCACCCACATCAAACACGATAAACACCTGACAGTGGATAACGACCAGTTCGGCCACATCAAAAATAACCAACACCTAACGGTCGAGGGCGAAAGCCGTCAGAAAATAGCGTTAGATCGTAGCCTTGATGTGGGTGGTTCACTGCACCAAAAAATCGGTGAAAAAACGGTTTTTGACTCAGGTAATGAAGTGCACCTTAAAGCAGGCAATAAGTTGGTGTTAGATGCGGGTAATGAGATCACCATCAAAGCTGCGGGCAGTTTTATCAAAGTGGATGGCGGCGGCGTGCACCTAGTCGGGCCTGCGATCAACCTCAACTCTGGCGGCAGCGCAGGCAGCGGCTCGGGTTATGGCGGTGTTGTAGCGGCGTTGCCTATGGGGTTGGCAGCGCCAAGTGCGCCGGATGAGCTGGTCTTAAGCTTGCCAACAGCGAGTTTAATTCAACAAGTGATAGCCGATATCAAAACGGAGATGCCAATCACTCAGGTTTGTCAAAAGCGTTCTGATGGAAGCTGTCCGTTAAGTGACTGCCCTTGTGGAAACAATAAATGATGTTAGTTCTCGATAGCCACTGTAATGACGTTGCAGTGAACTGGTTTGCTCTAGTCAATGATTACCATAATATGCATGCTGAAGTTTATGAGAGGATCTCTGGGCATTTGGTTGAGCCGTTATATTTATCGACGTCAGTTGAGTCATTACTAAATCGTAGCCCTTTGTTGATTGCATTGTATGAGCAAGATCCAATGACAAACATCTTACCTAAAGAACATACACTGTATTTTTCTGCACCACTTAATGTCTCTTTTGATGTTGCCTTAGCTCAACTAAGGAATCGATTACATATTCAATTCTCAGGTAATCGAAGAGGGCTGTTTCATTATTATTGTTCTTCAGTGGCAAGTTATTTTTTTGAGCGTTCAGATACGATCGATACTGGCAAATGGTTGGGATGTTTCAGCAGCCTTTATTTTTATCGTCAAACATACAGTGATTTAGCTAAATGGAGCAAAGTCGTTAGTGAGGGGGGGGAGCTTGCTTCAAATCTTTGGCTTCTTACAGAATCTCAGGAAAATGCTCTCAATGATAAATATCATGAAAATGAGATCGTGCAGTGGGCTACAGAAAACAATATTAAAGAGTTGAATTGGCAGAAACAGAAAATGGTTCATTTATTCTGCTCACAACACCAGATAACAGATCCTCAAATTTCTTCTCGATTACGCCATTTAATACAGCGCTATGATGTTGCCCTCAATGATCTTAATTTTCATTCGAAATCGCATCAAACATCAGAAAATATCGTCGAACACATAGAATACTTAATGTCTAGGGAGAATGCATATGTCTACTAAGTTTGCTTCAAGTCCGAGCTGTGATGGTAAAAAGTTTTTCATTGAAGTAACGGGTATACAACATGGCTCTGAACAAGACTTTGAGTTTTATGACTTAACTGATATGTCACAGCAGGCTGCTCTAGAAGCGAAAAAGAGTATTGATCCTGAACTTGATGAAAGTACGGTATACAGTTGGGATTGGTGTGATGAGAGTGCCAATCGAAATGTTTGGCTGAAAATTGAAGCGGAAGGTGAACCAATCAAATTACCGCTTTTTCAAAATGTGGCAGACATACCAAGAAAGAAAGACGAGCAAGGTTATTTGGTACATGCAGTTTTACCTTTAACGCTTTTACCTACTTATCAATCATCGTTAACTTATAAAGAGAGAATTGCTCCTGTTCGAGCCGGTTTTATTTATATCTTTTACAACCATAAAGTATGGCGTGAAATTCAAATTAGCCCAGAAGATAGCGGTGATTACTCTCTTAAAGATGTCAATCTTTACCAATATCGTACTGGTAGAGATAAACCGTTTAAAGATGAAGCTCGAATCGCAACTGGTGTGGCACTAAAAGAGATTTGGATACCGGCTAAAGAGAATAACAAGGGGGCACGGATCCATCTTGCCTTTTCAGAAGTTCAGTGGAGTGCACAATATCTTAATTATCTTGAGGCGAATCAAAACGAGTTAGTTCAACGAGCTGTTGCATTTCATCAGTTGAATGTGGATAGAAATGTCGATGTATTGAAAGCTAGCTTACTGCCGCCAATGCGAATAAGAGCGCCAGAGTTGGAGTTGTTTCTTGCTGAGCCAAGTAATCTCAACCGTGATCTCTCTGGGGAGTGGGTAACACGCACTTACCAAACCATTAAAGAGGAAATCTTATCCGCGAATGAAGACGGTGATAAGGCGGTACAGGTTTTTAAATATGCTCAACCTCATCGATATGAATACGCTATTAAGCAAGCCGCACTGATTGAGATTATCAACTCAGATCCAAATCAAGCTAAGTTGTGGACTATTGGTGACTCGAAAGATTTTTTAGAAGATGCAAAAAAGCGTCATCTGAGAGCAATTGTATTGGACGATCCTCTTTTTGACTTAAGACATCACGCTTTTCTTACTCAATCTGCTGTTGGGTATTTACAGCAAGTCTATATCGATATGAGTCAACAAAAGTACTATCGCACTGCAGAGCTAGTGCAAAAATTGGTGGTTCCAGCCAAGTTCGGACAACAAGAAAATCCTTACTATCAATATCGTAATGCTATAGACAATTACTATGGAGGCCTTTTCCACAGAACATTACGTACTACTGAGCGACAGTTTTGTTGCCAAGATGTAAAGGTATTGCAAGAGAAACTCCAATTGCAGGTGAACCAGAAGAGATTGGCTCATGTGCTGCGTGATATCAGTTCAATGAACGATATTAACGCATCGGCTGCGCATGTGATTGTTGGCTATGCGCTGAGTGCTCTGAGCGTGAATATTGATAAATTGGATCAAATGTCAAACCCTGAAAGTGACGCCTGTTCACCTTATTTAGAAACCGCTAGACAAATCCTCTCTCCAAAAGATAACCATCCTTTGTACCGAATATTATTTCCAGAAGAAGGTACGATAAATTTGGAGCAAGCTGGCTATAGTGCACCAGCACCATTTAATTCGGGATCTGGATTCGCAACGCTTGAATCGTTAGCTTTATGGTCGAAAGAGGAGATGCTCATTCAAGATGAGCAGTTACAAGTGATGGATCTGGCTTTTATGTCGCCTTCCAATAGCAACCAGGAAAAGGCTTTTAACCTTGAACGGCGTATTGCCAGTATCATGAATGATATTTTAAAGGGTTACTTTGATACGTTGCTGAACCTGAGCCAAGATCTCACCAGTGAAGCGAAAGTGATCCAATTTAACGCCGCTTATGCCCCAGTACTTGGTTTATTGAAAGCCACTAATGTCAAAATGTGGGGGGATATCACTTATGTACCCGTCAGTGGTTCAGAGTTGAAAGGTATTGTCGTTGGTGTACACGGTCATGGTTTGAGCTATGGGCTAAGCGCTGCTGATCGTGAATTTGTCGAATCTTCTAAGAAGAAGTCAGCGTTTGGACGCTTGTATGATCGTTCGGGCAAATTGGTGGCATCGACCAATAAAAACGCCTTTAAGCCCCGCGATCTCATTTCAGGAAGTCGAGGTGCAGTTGGTACTAAGTTACCGCTTAAAGTCGTGGTTGTCTCTCAAGAAAGCCAAATGGCAGCTGCCTTCAACCAAGCGAATACTCAAAGAGCATTACGCGATCTTAACCACCAAGATTGGACCGTCAGCAACGCTTATGAAAAACTTAAAGTCCCCTATTTTATAGTTGTAGTTGAACTGATTAACCTGAGAAATAATCAGCAATACATGAAGAATATTTTTGATGAAAAAGATGTGTTTTTCTCAGGCGCTAACGCGCTAAGTGCAGCTCTGGATCTTGGTATCGCCATTACCCATGCTTCAAATCTTTATACGAAAAATGCGTCTCGTTTGGCAACAGCCTCACATAAACCAGCGATTGTTATGCCTGACTTCCTTGTGAAAAAAATGACGTTTAGAAATGATAATATACGCTTGGTGTCAAGCATCAATCGATTAGTATTAGTAAGTATTGGTGCTGGTTTTTTAACTGCGGGTATTGCTGGTTGGGATGCGATGCGCTGTTGGCAAGAAAATGATCTTGATGCCAGCGTTGCGATGGGTATGGTGTCGATAGGAACGTTAACCACCACCGTCGCAACGGGGTTTTTTACTACCAGCGCTCCGGTGTTATTTGGTATGGGACCTGTGGCATGGTTAGGGATTGGGTTGTCTGTTGCAGGTTTCGCGCTCTACATGCTTTGGAAGGATACCCCAATGGAGGCGTGGCTGAAAAACGGCCCGTTTGGTCAGTCACCCTCGGCGACTTACGCACATTTGCAAGACCCGACGACGGCGTTTGAGCGGTTTATTGGGTTGATTTTCAATCTATCGGTTAAAGCGTACCGTTTAGGCGCACAGACCGAATTCCCTGAGGTGTTTACTCAGCAGATGCAAGCATTAGGTGCTACCCATGTTATCCATGTCAATACCAATTTAGCGGCGTTACTCAATGCTCAATCGGTCGCGGTTGAGTTTTATGCTCGGCAAGCGATTGAAAAAAAGACCATAACAAGTAGCCGAACGGGTTCAAGGGAAACCAGTGAACTGATTAACTTAAGCTCGCATAATGTCACTATTATCCATCAAGAGCAGCGTAATGAAGGTACCGCCTATTTTGTTAAATATGATTTAACCGTACCCGAATACAGTACCGATTTTAGCCTACTGATGATGCGTTCTTATCAGTATCGCTACCAGCCTGTTTTTGTGCTCAGAACCAAGCTGCACGTTGAGCAGGCCAGCTTTCCGACATTAGCATTAGAAGAGCGTGATGATTCTCGCGCTGTGAATGTGGTTCCAACATTTGCTTTAGATAACAACAGTGATCAAGATTGGGCGCAAAATACCGTATTGGCGTAAAGCGTAGCATCTGTCATCAAAAACATTAGGAATGATAATGGCTTATAACTCAGAGCAATTAACCCTCCAACCACCTAAAGAGGCGCAAGGTTTTTTACGGCGTGTCTTAACCAAAGGACAGGTCTTTCCTTTTACTAAAGCCAATGACACCATTGCTCTCTCTTTGGCTGGGGAAATTACACCTTCGAACATCAAAGAGACTGAAAAGGAGGATAAACTCTCTTATTGGGATGAAAACTCTTTAGAGAGTGAAGCTTTTTCTAATTGGTCTCAACTGTACTTATTTATTGTAGGTTTAGCAAAAATGTCGCTAGTGGTTATCTTACCACTGGGCTATTTAATATTTTTTATTGGTTTTATTGGTGCAACCCTTAAGGGAGGTGGGAAGAGTTATCCCGATGTGTTTTATAAACTGACATTGTATACAACACTTCCTTGTTTACTTATTTATGGCCATTTTAAATTAGTGAGTGCTGGGCACCTTTTTCTGGCGCCCTTTTTAAAAAGTAAGCGAGTCTATAGTCTTAATCGCCAAACTGGCATGGTGACACTGTTTAAAAAAGGCAATAAAGAGCGTTTTAGCCATCCATTTATTGAGTTTGACTGTGTGCTGATGTCCGCCCCTAGTCCACAAGGGCACTTAAATTACAACCTGATGTTGGTGCATCGCTATCATGATTATTCGGTTGGAGTACCGATTGGCAACCTGATCGGCAGTAATGAGATGGTGGCAGAGTATTATCGGTTGTGGAATATGATTCAACGTTACATGGATATCAGCCAACCCATGCCCGATATTTTAGTACTTGAGCCTGCACGTGAAAGAGACCCAACCACCGCCGCCTATGATAAGCAAACTGGGCGCAATCCGCGATACTGGCGTGATATGAGTGATGAAGAATATCAGCAAACTCTGAAAAGAATCGCAGAGCAGCAAAAAAATCAGCCAGATACGGGGCCAAAGTTGGATATTTTTGCACATTGATGCATTGAATCTGGCGATGGCCAAGTAAGATCTAGTGAGTTATTTAGTATTTACTCTGCAGTATGGTCGGAATTGTAAGGCTGAGCTTGATTGATGAATGTGTTTGGGACTTACTTAAGATTGCCGTGTTAGTAGAGATTCATTCGCGCACTAGTTTCGTCTGAAATTAAGTTTAAAGTAGAAAAAGTCACCTTTATTAAGGAGCAAATCAATGGCAAATGGTGCATTAGTAGGAGATATCGGATCCGATCATGATGGTTTTCCTCCTACGCCGATCACCGCTGGGTCACCGACGGTAAAAATTGATGGCAAAGCAGTGGCAAGGCAGGGCGACCCGCTAGAGCCTCATGACAAACCGAACAACCCAAGCCACCCACGTGCAATTAAAGGCGGCTCGGGTAGCGTTATGATTGATGGCAAGCCCGCCGCGCGAGTCGGCGATGCCGTTGACTGCGGTGGCGTAATTATTGGTGGCTCATCGGTCAATATTGGTTAAGGTTGTAGCCCATTTAATCAATAAAGCGGCGCTTCAAACCTTGAGTGCCGCTTTATTGTTTTAAGCGCAGCACCTTTAGCACCAGTGAGCCAGCGTTATCCCTCTTTATGAAAAGAAATTCTACGGACAGAAACGGAGCGAACAATGATTCGCCATATCTTATTAATCAAATTCAAACCACAAGCTCAGCCTGCCAACATCCAACAGCTCAAGTCGCTGTTTGAAGCCATGCCAGAGAAAGTCGAGGGGGTCGCCGCCGTTGAGTGGGGCGTGAACGACAGCCCAGAAGGCAAAAACCAAGGTTATACTCACAGCGTTTTAATGACATTTAGCGATGAGCAAGGGCGCCAAAATTACCTACCTCATCCAGAGCATAACGCGCTAAAGGATCTCTTTCGTCCTTTGCTCGAAGAGATCATCGTTTTCGATTATTCGATTATTCGATTATTCGATTATTCGATTATTCGATTTAGTCACAAGCCAATAATCCTAGAGGCGCTCACCCCATGTTGGGTAGGATGGACTCTAGATTCTTTGGTTTGTTTGGCTTGAGTGTTAGCTAAGGGGTATTCATTTCGCCATGATGTACCACCAGAACAGTCGATATTTAGCCGTTAGTACATTCGATGGTACATTAAATCATTGATGTCACAAGAGACTATGAATGCTGAATAATTTGGTACGTATTGATTTAATTGGCTTTGTAGGTTTTGACGGATGTTATCAGAGAGAAAGTGGTGGCCCCTCCCAGACTTGAACTGGGGACCAATCGATTATGAGTCGACTGCTCTAACCACTGAGCTAAGGGGCCAAATTAGGTGTGTGATTATAGGGGATGGAGTTATGAGTGTCTACCCGCAAAATAGGGTAAATGCGCTTAGTTTTTATCCACTTAAACTATGAGATACAAAAAAGGTGAGCTTGTGCTCACCTTTTAGATTGGATAGGTTGCGATTACTCGTCTAGGAAGCTGCGCAATGTTTCAGAGCGGCTTGGGTGACGCAGTTTACGCAGTGCTTTCGCTTCAATTTGGCGGATACGCTCACGCGTTACGTCAAACTGCTTACCGACTTCTTCTAGCGTATGGTCTGTATTCATATCAATACCGAAACGCATACGCAGTACTTTCGCTTCACGAGGAGTTAGGCCAGCAAGAACGTCACGAGTCGCTGCTCTTAGGCTGGTGGCCGTAGCAGAATCAAGTGGTAGTTCAAGGGTTGTATCCTCGATAAAGTCACCAAGATGCGAATCTTCGTCGTCACCGATAGGTGTCTCCATAGAGATTGGCTCTTTAGCAATTTTCAGTACTTTACGAATTTTATCTTCTGGCATTTGCATGCGTTCTGCCAATTCTTCTGGCAGAGGCTCACGGCCCATCTCTTGCAGCATCTGACGTGAGATTCGATTCAGTTTGTTGATCGTTTCGATCATGTGCACTGGAATACGAATCGTACGTGCTTGGTCTGCAATTGAACGTGTGATAGCTTGGCGAATCCACCAAGTGGCGTAAGTTGAGAACTTATAACCACGGCGGTATTCAAACTTATCTACCGCTTTCATCAGGCCGATATTACCTTCTTGGATAAGATCCAAGAACTGCAGGCCACGGTTGGTGTATTTCTTCGCGATAGAAATAACCAGACGCAAGTTTGCTTCAACCATCTCTTTTTTCGCTCGACGAGCTTTCGCTTCACCGATAGACATGCGACGGCTGATGTCTTTAATGTTTTGTACATTCAAAGACGTTTCTTCTTCGATCATTTTCAATTTATGAATTGAACGACGAATGTCTTCTTCTTGCTGTCTGATTTTTTCTGCATAAGGTTTTTCTGAAGCGAGTACTTCATCTAACCATGCATCGCTTGATTCATTGCCAGTGAATAAGGCAATGAATGATTTCTTAGGCATTTTACCGTATTCGACCGCAGCTCTCATGATCAGACGTTCTTGAGTACGAACGCGATCCATAGAGGTGCGAAGCTTGTTGACTAGGTAGTCAAATTGCTTTGGCGTGAGTCGGAATTCACGGAAAATATCCAACATCAACTCGGTGGCTTGGGCTGCTTTATTGCTGTCATAGCCATGCTCATTTTTCGCGAGTTGAAGATTTTGATACTTGTTGCGTAGTTCGGTGAATTTTTCTAGCGCAAGCTCAGGGTCGATTCCTGCATCTTCTTCAGAGTCAGTATCTTCGCTGTCGTCATCGTCGTCATCATCAAGATCGTCTTCATCAGCAAGGTCAGCGCTAGCAAGCTCTGAACCGATATGGGTCGCTGTTGGGGCGTTCGTTGCATCTGAGTCAGGATCAACAAAACCTGAGATCAGGTCTGTTAAACGAAGTTCTTCAGCAAGAACTTTGTCAAATTGCTCTAAGATGTATGGAATGGTGCCTGGATATTCAGCCACTGCGCGTTGAACTTGGTTAATACCATCTTCAATACGCTTAGCGATATCAATTTCACCTTCGCGAGTCAGCAGTTCTACGGTACCCATTTCGCGCATATACATGCGCACAGGGTCGGTAGTACGACCAATTTCGCTTTCTACACTGGATAATGCAGCGGCTGCAGCTTCGGCAGCATCCTCATCGGTGATTGCGTTGTCATCATTTAGAGCAAGATCATCGGCATCAGGGGCAGTTTCTACCACCTTAATGCCCATGTCATTGATCATCTGAATGATATCTTCTACCTGCTCGGAATCTACGATTTCTGCTGGTAGGTGGTCATTTACTTCGGCGTAGGTCAGATAGCCTTGCTCTTTGCCTTTAATGACAAGTAGTTTTAGCTGTGACTGCGGATTTTGATCCATAGACGGTATCCAACTTCATATCTGGTGAAGGAATTAGTATGCGAAATGCAAACCACATATACTAACAAATTTATTCATTGCTGACTATTTAAACTGGGTTACGCTTTCAAGTCTTTCATTAAGTCTTGAAGCTCCCGTCTCTCTTCGGCTGATAAACCGACGCTTCTTTCTTTTGCCTGCAGGTTTTCAATTTGCTTTTCGATGCATTGAGCCAATATTTTGTCCAATGAATCTAAAAATAGTTCTTCTTGGTTGTCTTCAACAAGTGGAATTTCCCAACTTGCGAGGCGAGACAGAAGGGTCTCGTTTTTATTACCGCGCCAGTGTTCAAGCAATTGGCCTGTAGTAATATTGGGGTACGCTTGACAATTCTCAAGTACCTCAATTAATAAACTTAAACCGGGTATGGGCAAGGATTGAACGCTGGAAATATCAGGCACCATTTCAGCATAGCTTGGATTTTGAATAAGCAAAGCGATCACTTCACGCATCGGTGTGCGTTTGAGCTCTTTGTGTGGCTGTGAGCGGTGTTTGTCTGATTCTGGCAGTGATGGCTTTTTATAAATCCCAGTTTTTTGCCCTAATATTTTGAGCAATTGCGCTTGTAGAGATGTGTCTGGCACTTTATTAATCAGTGGTAATGCTAGCGCCTCAAGCGCCGCTTTCCCTTCGTTATTACCGACATCAACTTGTGACAGTAGGTTGGTAAATAGGTATTTGGATAGGGGTTCAGCATCTTGCACTAACTGTTCAAAGGCCGCTTTTCCATGGGTTCTGATGTAGCTATCTGGGTCTTCACCGTCAGGTAAAAACAGAAATTTAAGAATATTGCCACTTTTGAGATAACTCAATGCATTTTCCAGTGCGCGCCACGCCGCTTCTCGCCCTGCTCGGTCACCATCATAGCAACAGACCACCGTATTGGTTTGGCGAAAAAGCAGTTGCAGGTGATCGCCAGTAGTTGAGGTTCCTAGCGAAGCAACCGAGTAGTCCACTCCATATTGCGCCAGTGCCACCACATCCATATAACCTTCAACCACTAATATTTGCGGGGGTTCACGATAGGCTTGCATGACATCGTATAGGCCATACAGCTCTTTACCTTTATGGAAAATGGGGGTTTCTGGTGAGTTCAGGTATTTTGGCGTTCCATCACCAGTAACGCGTCCACCAAAGCCGATCACTCGTCCGCGGCGGTCGCGAATGGGAAACATAATACGTCCACGAAAACGATCGTAGCGGTTGCCTTTGTCATTTTCGATCAACATGCCGCCAGTGAGGAGCATCTCTTGGCTTTCTTGTTGTTGGCCGAAGTTTTTGCGCACTAAATCCCATTCGTCAGCAATATAGCCAATACCAAATTTCTGCACGATTTCGCCAGAAAGACCGCGATCTTTTAGGTACTCGATGGCATGACGATTACCCGGAACTTTGAGTTGGTTGCGGTAAAACTGCGCAATGCTGCCCATTAAGTCATAAAGGGTGCGTTTTTCTTCACTATTGGCTTTAGGGGCTGATGAGAAATGGCCACTAGAGCGTTGCTCTCGGGGAACTTCTAGCCCCACAAAAGAAGCCAATTCTTCGATGGCCTCGACGAATTCAAGGCGTTCATATTCCATCATGAAGTCGATGGCGTTGCCATGCACGCCACAACCAAAGCAGTGATAGAACTGTTTTTCTTGGCTTACACTAAATGAGGGCGTTTTTTCATTATGGAATGGGCAGCAAGCACCGTAGTTCTTACCTTTTTTCTTAAGTTTCACACGTGCGTCTATGATGTCGACAATATCAAGTCGAGCAAGGAGATCATCAATAAAACTGCGAGGGATGTGTCCTGCCATAAAACCTAAAAGAAAAGATTAAAACGAATGATTAGATACAAACAAGCCGTGCGCTCCAGAGGATAGCACGGCTTGATGCAATTTGATGCGGGCATTTAAGCGAGTTTAGTTCGAACTAATCCGCTGACTTTACCCATATCTGCACGCCCTTGAATTTGCGGTTTCAAGACAGCCATCACTTTCCCCATGTCTTGCATGCCAGCAGCAGCGGACTGGGTGATCGCATCATCAATTAATGCGCTCACTTCATCATCGCTCAACGGCTGAGGCATAAATGCCTCAAGGATAGTGATTTCTGCTTGCTCTGCATCTGCGAGATCTTGACGATTGGCAGCTTCATATTGAGCGACAGAATCACGACGCTGTTTAACCATTTTTACCATCACAGCAAGAATATCGTCGTCGTTCAGGGTGATCTGCTCGTCGACTTCTCGTTGTTTGATCGCGGATAAGGCTAAACGAATAGTGCCAAGGCGTACTTTATCCTTGGCTTTCATCGCTAATTTTTGCTCTTCTTTGAGGATATCAATTAGAGCCATAACTCTCGTTCCTTAATGGAAAAAGGTTATTAGTACAGGCGAACGCGACGTGCGTTTTCGCGAGCTAGCTTCTTAGCGTGACGCTTTTGAGCTGCTGCTTTAGCGCGTTTGCGAACGGTAGTTGGTTTTTCATAGTGCTCACGACGACGCACTTCAGAAAGGATACCTGCTTTTTCGCAAGAGCGCTTGAAACGACGTAATGCAACATCGAACGGTTCGTTTTCACGTACTTTAACTATTGGCATATGCCTTTCACCTCAGGGGTTATTCGTTAACGCTGATATTTTGAGGCTTAAACCACAAGATTTCTTGTCTGTTTGCTCGGTTATCAGCTTGATCAAAAATGGTGCGGAATTTTAATCCGATCGCAATAGCTTTGTAAAGCACTTTGTCGATTATAGTCTGTACAAAATTTGTTTACGGAGCCAAGGCGGGGTAACATGGCGGCCATTTCCAATTGTTGATGAAAGCGTGCTGAGAAAATTATGCGCATTATTGGTATTGAAACCTCGTGTGACGAGACTGGCATCGCCATTTATGACGAAGAGAAAGGCTTACTTTCTCATCAATTGTACAGCCAAGTAAAACTGCACGCCGATTACGGCGGTGTGGTGCCGGAGCTTGCTTCTAGAGACCATGTTAAAAAGACCATTCCACTGATAAAAGCAGCGATGGCTGAAGCGAATTTGACGCCTGCGGATATTGATGGCGTGGCTTACACCGCAGGTCCTGGTTTAGTGGGTGCGCTGCTTGTTGGCGCGACGATTGGCCGTAGTTTGGCTTATGCGTGGAATGTGCCTGCGGTGCCTGTTCACCATATGGAAGGGCACCTTTTAGCTCCGATGCTTGAAGATAATCCGCCTCCGTTTCCGTTTGTGGCCGTACTGGTTTCCGGTGGTCATTCCATGATGGTAGAGGTGAAAGGGATTGGTGAATATAAGATCCTCGGAGAGTCTATTGATGATGCGGCCGGTGAGGCGTTTGATAAAACCGCGAAGCTGATGGGGCTTGATTATCCTGGGGGGCCATTGTTGGCTCGTTTGGCAGAAAAAGGAACGCCAGGGCGTTTTAAGTTTCCGCGTCCGATGACGGATCGACCAGGGTTAGACATGAGTTTCTCTGGTTTAAAAACATTTACAGCCAATACGATTGCAGCTAATGAGAATGATGATCAGACCCGAGCAGATATTGCGTATGCCTTTCAAGAGGCGGTGTGTGGCACTTTAGTGATTAAGTGCAAGCGAGCCCTTGAGCAAACTGGCATGAAACGTATTGTTATTGCCGGTGGCGTGAGTGCCAATAAACAGTTACGCGCAGAGCTTGGCGCACTGGCGAAAAAAATTGGTGGCGAAGTGTATTACCCACGTACTGAGTTTTGTACCGACAACGGTGCAATGATTGCTTATGCGGGTATGCAGCGTTTAAAAAATGGTGAAACAGTCGATTTAGCGGTGCAGGCAACACCTCGCTGGCCGATTGATCAACTTAAACCCATTATTTAGCGGGTGTCACAACGGTCTCTTTTTAGAGGCCGTTTTGTTCTTTGGTACTTCCGTTTCTGTTGCGTTCTGTATCGATTTTAATTAGCCATTGCTTACATTCTGCTCTGAGCTGTTATCGCTCATATCAATGCTACAATGCCAACCTACTTTACTAATATTGGATTCACAATGAAGACATTTGTTATTGATGATTGCCAGATGCGTTATTTGGATCAAGGGCAAGGTGAAGTGCTTGTTTTCGGTCACAGTTATCTGTGGGACAGCGCAATGTGGGCACCTCAGGTGGAAGCGTTGAGTCAACACTACCGCTGTATCGTACCTGATTTATGGGCGCATGGTCAGTCAGATTTCGCACCGTCATCCATGAACACACTAAAAGATTATGCTCAGCATATTTTGGCTTTGATGGACCACTTATCGATTGAGCAGTTTTCTATCATTGGTCTTTCTGTAGGTGGAATGTGGGGGGCTGAGTTAGCCGTTCTTGCGCCTGCGCGCGTGAAATCATTAGTGATGATGGATACCTTTGTTGGTCTAGAGCCTGAAGTCAGCCATGCAAAATATTTTGCCATGCTCGATGCGATTGCGGCGATGCAGCAAGTGCCAGCACCGATTGTTGATGCAGTTGTACCGATGTTTTTTGCAAAAGATGGCGAGCAGAAATCTCCGGCATCAGTGGCTGGATTCAAGCAACATTTATCGGCGCTTACTGGTCAACAAGCGGTGGAAGTGGCTCGGTTGGGGAAAATGATCTTCGGTCGTCGTGACATGATTGAAGAGGTGGAGCAATTGAGGTTGCCAGTGTTGATTGCAGCTGGTGCTGAAGATATGCCTCGTCCGCCTCTTGAGGCTTACTTAATGAATGATGCCATTCACGGCAGTGAGTTAGAGGTTATTGCTAATGCTGGACATATCAGTAACTTAGAACAACCTGAATACGTTACCGCCATGTTGACCCGTTTCTTGAAAAAAGCGCTTAGCTAGTCTTCCCTAATTACCGGGTCATGCTTAATCAAAAAAGGCTTCGTAAGAGGCCTTTTACTTATTCGTCATTGACGTTATTTGCAAGCGGGTTTATCCATCATCCAAGCTAGCTCAAGAACCAAGCGTTTTTTTCTCACCCACTTTCGGCTCTGTGCCAGCCAATAACCGTTTAATATTTTGGTGATGACGAAACACGATAAGGCAGCACAGCATTGCTACCGGTAAGGTATATTGCGGTTTGATCAACCAAGTGTAGAACGGAGCGAGCAGCACGGTAACCAAAGCCGCTAAGGATGAATAGCGAAATAAAAATGCAACGCTGACCCAAGTCAATATGATAAGTGCGGTGAGATCTAAACCGATCGGTGCGATGGCTCCCAGTGCTGTTGCAACACCTTTTCCGCCTTTAAAATGAAAGAAAATAGGATACATATGGCCAAGGCAAGCGGCGATGGCGACTAGGCCCAATAGAATGGGGTCAATCCCCAAATAGTAGCTGCCCCATACGGGAATAGTACCTTTGAGCATGTCACACAGCAGTACCGCGATGGCGGCTTTTTTTCCACCAATGCGTAATACGTTAGTTGCACCGGGGTTATTTGAGCCCATATTGCGAGGATCGGGCAGGCGTAATAAACGGCAGATCAACACCGCACTTGAGATCGAACCCAGTAAATAGGCAGAAATGATCATTATCAGTGCGAGTGGTGTCATAAGTACCTCTGCAGTGGAAATGCCCTAAAGCAAGTTCACAAGCCATTGTTAAACATGATGAAAAGCAAAAAAATGTTTTGGATTTCGCATCTCGACTCAGTTTGGGTATATGATATCGCGATTAGGCAAAATAGTACGATTTTTTACGTAATTAGGGTATCCGACCTCTAGAGGAAGAGACGCAAAAATGGACAAAGTCTTTATTGAGCAGCTGACGGTGATCACCACCATTGGTGTGTATGATTGGGAACAAGAGATCAAGCAGAAGTTGGTGCTCGACATCGAAATGGCGCACGACAATCAACCCGCAGGTAAAAGTGATGATGTGAGCGATGCATTAGACTACGCACAAGTGAGTCAAGCGGTGATCGCACATATTGAAAATGGTCGCTTTTTATTGGTAGAGCGTGTTGCAGAAGAAGTAGCAGAGCTTCTGATGCAGCGTTTTTCCGTTCCTTGGGTTAAAATTCGCTTAGCAAAGCCCGGCGCGGTAGCACAGGCATCCAGTGTTGGCGTTATCATTGAACGAGGCCATGCATGACGACGGTCTATGTTGGCGTCGGTTCTAATATTGAAAGACGCAAACATATCGAAGCGGCCATCGAGGAATTGTCGACCATCGGAAATCATCTACAGATCTCGACCATTTACGAATGTGCATCGGTTGGTTTCAATAGTGCGGCTTTTTATAATTTAGTCGTTGCGCTGGAAACAAGGCTTTCGTTGAGTGATTTCGTGGCGCAACTTCGAGCGATTGAATCTCGATGGGGGCGCGACCCGCAGGCGAAAAAATTTCAAGATCGCACCTTAGATCTCGATATCATCTTGTTTGGTGAAGAAATTTCAGCGCAAGATCCTGAACTGCCACGCAGTGATATCTTTAAATATCCATTTGTCATACAACCACTTTACGATTTGTCACCGGAACGGATCGTTCCCAATGATGGTCGTAGTGTGCGTCAAATATGGCAACAGGCGATCAACTTAGAATCGCTCACCCCTGTCAAACTTTGGTTCGACATTAATTAATAAGAGTCAGTAATGAGTTATTTAGAAGCGTTTTTTTTGGCTTTGATTCAAGGCTTAACCGAATTTTTACCTATCTCCAGCTCCGCCCATTTAATTTTGCCTTCAGCCATTTTAGGCTGGGAAGATCAAGGTCTTGCCTTTGATGTGGCGGTGCATGTCGGCACATTAGCTGCCGTGGTTATCTATTTTAGGAAAGAAGTCGTGACTTTACTGCGCGCTTTTTTTGCCTCGATTTTTAAAGGCGAGCGCAGTAAAGAATCGAAACTGGCATGGATGATCGTACTAGCAACCATTCCTGCCTGTATTTTCGGCTTTTTTATGAAAGATATTGTTGAACTCTACCTACGCAGTGCTTGGGTGATAGCAACCACCACTATTATTTTTGGTCTATTACTGTGGTATGTCGATAAAAACGCTCCATTAGCGGATGATGAATACCAAGCCGATTGGAAAAAATCGCTGATGATTGGTTTGGCACAAGCGGTTGCGGTTATCCCCGGTACCTCTCGCTCAGGAGCGACCATCACTGCGGCGTTGTATCTTGGTTTTACTCGTGAAGCGGCCGCGCGTTTTTCTTTCTTGATGTCGATTCCTATCATTGTTTTGGCGGGTGGCTATTTAGGGTTAAAGCTGGTGACCAGTGGCGAACCTGTGCATTTTGGTTTCTTAACGACGGGTATCCTGACCTCCTTTATCAGTGCTTATATTTGTATCCATTTCTTCTTAAAACTGATTTCTAAAATGGGCATGACTCCGTTTGTCATTTACCGTTTAATTCTGGGTGGCGGCTTATTTGCGTTCCTAATGATGAGTTAAATAAAGGCTTGTGGTATAAATAGCCATCATTTTCGTGCTGTGTTAGAGCGTCACTTTTTTTAAACAGCACGCTTTGTTTATCGTTTACGTTCTCTTTCATAGTGAACGTTTTGAATGGTTATAGATGTGATGCGACTTTTTGCGGTGACATTGGCGTTATTATTCGGTTTATTACAGTACGATTTGTGGCTCGGTAAAAATGGCATTGCTGATTATCGAACCATTGTCGATGAAATTGACGTGCAGCAACAAGTAAACGAAAACCTAACGCTACGAAATTCGGAAATGTTCGTCGAAATTGATGATTTACGACAAGGATTGGACGCGATTGAAGAGCGAGCGCGTCATGAATTAGGAATGATAAAAGAAGGTGAAACTTTCTATCGATTGGTCGGTGAGGATAGTCAATAAATGCCGCACAGTACGCTTTCTCTTACCGCGATTGTACCGGCTGCTGGTGTTGGCAGCCGAATGCAAGCAGATCGTCCGAAACAGTATTTAACCATACACAACAAAACCGTTCTCGAACACACAATAGCGACGCTGCTCGCGCACCCTAATATTGATCGCGTTGTTGTCGCCGTCAGTGACGATGATCCTTACTATTTTGCTCTGCCATTAGCCACTAACCCCAATGTTATTCGTGTCAGCGGTGGTCAAGAGCGAGCCGACTCGGTGCTCTCGGCGCTGCAATATGTTTTAGCTAATTCCCTAGGTGAATGGGTTCTCGTGCATGATGCAGCGCGGCCTTGTCTTACTTTTGCAGATATTGACCGATTGATTACGACAGCTAAAGAGCATCCGGTAGGTGCGATTTTAGCTGCACCCGTTCGAGACACAATGAAGCGTGCTGATGGCGAAAACAACATTGATCATACCGTTGATCGCGTCGCATTATGGCATGCACTCACCCCACAGATGTTTAGAGCCAAGCCGCTTTTTGAGGCTTTGTCGGACGCATTAGATCAGCAAGTCATCATCACCGATGAAGCATCCGCAATGGAGTGGCAAGGGTTACATCCAGCGTTGGTCGCTGGGCGAGCGGATAATCTCAAAATTACGCAACCCGAAGATCTCGCTTTAGCTGAGTTTTATTTAGGTCGTACTTCTTCACTAGCCGCAATAGGAAATAACCATGATTAGAATTGGCCACGGTTTTGATGTTCATAAATTTGGCGGTGAAGGCCCAGTCATCATTGGGGGAATTGCCGTTCCTTATGAGCAAGGCTTAATTGCTCATTCCGATGGTGATGTCGCCTTGCATGCTTTAAGTGATGCGCTGCTTGGCGCGATTGCCGCAGGTGATATTGGCCGCCATTTCCCCGATACCGATGATAAATGGAAAGGGGCAGATAGCCGTGAATTATTGAAAGATGTCTATCGCCGTGTGAAAGCGCAAGGCTACCGTTTAGGAAATGCCGACGTCACCATTATCGCGCAAGCGCCGAAGATGGCGCCGTATATTGAAGCGATGTGCGCTGCCATTGCGCAAGATCTTGAAACGACGCTAGATAATATTAACGTCAAAGCAACCACAACCGAGCGCCTTGGTTTCACTGGGCGCAAAGAAGGTATTGCTTGCGAAGCGGTTGTCTTATTGATCAAATGTACTACAGATTAAATGCACGGTTGATCAAAGCATAATATCGCCTTAATAAAACGACCCAAATTGAAGAGGTAATGGTAATTCACTTACCTCTCCTTCTATGTAAAAACACGTTATTGATGGACTACCGCCAACGAATGGCACGCTCAGTAACGCGCAATAGCGGCTCATGCGTCGCTGTTTTTATTATTACCGCCAACTCGCGTCAGCGACGGATGAAAACATGTCAGATATATTATCTTCATTGGCTTACCTTTGTGGTAAACCAGCCGCGAAAGCCAAAATAAAAGCCAAGCCAGAGCACTTTAAAGTGATTGAAGACTTAGGATTCGAACTGGCAGGAAGTGGTGAACACTTAATGGTTCATATTCGTAAAACTGGTGAAAATACCAGTTTTGTGGTCAATGAATTGGCTAAAGCATGTGGTGTGAAATCAAAAGATGTGAGTTGGGCTGGTCTGAAAGATCGTCATGCGGTTACGCAGCAGTGGCTCAGTGTACATTTACCAAAAGGTGAGACGCCAGATTTCACCGAGTTTTTGGCTCAATATCCGAGCATCGAAATTCTGGAAACTACGCGTCACAATAAAAAGTTGCGCCCCGGAGATTTAGTCGGCAATCATTTTGAAATCACGCTTTCTGAAGTCACCGACACCGCTGAAGTCGTGACACGATTAGAGCACATCGCCACGCACGGTGTGCCTAATTATTTTGGTAGCCAACGTTTTGGCAATCACGGCAATAACCTCAGTGAAGCGCGTCGCTGGGGAAAAGAGAACGTGCGTTCACGTAACCAAAATCAGCGCAGTTTGTATCTTTCGGCGGCCCGTTCGTGGATTTTCAACCAAATTGTCTCTGCCCGTATCGAGCAAGATAAGTTACACCAATTTATCGAAGGAGATATCGCACTTGAGGGAGATAAAACAACCTTAGTCACCTTGGCGAATCTTACCGATCTCAATAACAAACTGGCATTGAATGAAGTGCAAATAAGTGCTGCTTTGGCGGGCGATAACGCACTACCGACGCAAGGCGAGGCTTTAGATTTAGAACAAGTTCACCTTGATGCTGAACCTGACTTGATGGCACTGATCCGCAGCAATCGCATGCGTCATGAGCGCCGGGCGGTGATGCTTAAGCCTCAGAATTTTTCTTGGACAGTTGAACAAGACAATGTGACGTTACGTTTTGATTTAGATGCAGGAAGTTTTGCTACCTCAGTCATTCGTGAATTGGTTGAAGAGATAGCGGTTGAACGCGAGTTCTAAGGATAAAACTCGATGAAGATTTTATTAAGCAATGATGATGGTGTATACGCGCAAGGTTTAAATACCCTAGCACGCGCTCTGGCGGATCTCGCCGAGATCGTGATTGTCGCGCCGGATCGTAATCGGTCAGGAGCCTCCAATTCGCTGACATTAGAGCAGCCGCTTCGTGTGGATCTCATTGCACCCAATACCTATTCAGTGCAAGGCACACCAACCGATTGTGTGCATTTTGCACTCAATGAACTGCTCAAAGATGATCTGCCTGATTTGGTGCTGACAGGCATCAATCATGGTGCGAATTTGGGCGATGACGTGTTCTATTCGGGCACGGTTGCGGCGGCGATGGAAGGGCATTTTCTTGGGGTGCAAGCGATCGCATTTTCATTGGTCGGGACGGCTAATTTTACTACGGCAGCGCAGATAGCGCGCCAGTTGGTCGAACAGCATCTCAATGCCCCGATCCCAACCAATCGATTATTGAATGTGAACGTACCAGATCGTCCATTTGAGGAGTTAGCGGGTATTCAAGTGACGCGTTTAGGTGCTCGCCATCACGCAGAAAGTATGATTAAGCAGAAAGATCCTCGTGGGCATGATATTTATTGGTTAGGTCCTCCGGGTAAAGAGCAAGATGCAGGGCAAGGGACTGATTTCTATGCGATTGAGCATGGCTATGTCTCCTTGACGCCGTTGCAGGTTGATCTCACGGCTCATGAGTCACTGCCAAGTATGGATAACTGGTTGAAGGAAAAAGGGTAATGGCCAATCCACATGCCGACAGATTAATTGAATTTCTGATCGCGAATGGTATCCAAGATCAAACCGTTTTGGATGCCATTCATTGTTTGCCAAGAGAAAGCTTTGTTTCTCAGGCGATGATGCATCAAGCCTATGACAACAATGCCTTGCCGATAGGCCAAGGACAAACGATTTCACAACCTTACATTGTGGCAAAAATGACGCAGCTTTTAGAACTTGAGCCGCAGAGTAAGGTCTTAGAAATTGGCACAGGATCGGGTTATCAAACCGCTGTGCTTGCCCAGTTGGTTGAGCACGTGTATTCGATTGAACGGATCAAGTCATTACAGTGGGACGCGAAGCGTCGTTTAAAGCAACTTGATATTTATAACGTCTCCACTAAGCATGGTGATGGCTGGTTGGGCTGGGATGCTAAAGCTCCTTTTGATGCGATCATTGTTACGGCGGCAGCCGAATTTGTCCCAAATGCGCTGCTTGATCAGCTTACGGAAGGTGGCCGTTTAGTGATCCCTGTCGGCAGTAGTGAGCAACAGTTATTGAAAATAGTTCGCCAAGGCGATGATTTTATTTCTAACACCATTGAGATGGTGCGTTTTGTTCCTTTAGTTGCCGGTGATTTAGCTTAGTGATGATGAGTAACCTAAGAAACAGAGTAATAATGGTGCTAATGAGTAGCGTCCTTATCGGATGTGCTGCTCATACTCCTGCACCCGTTTCTGGGCTCAATAAAGACTATAATGCCATTCCTCGTGGTAGTTATCGCGGCAGTTTTTACGAAGTGCAAAAAGGCGATACGCTCTATTTTATATCTTATGTCACAGATAAAAATGTAAACGACTTGATCCGTTTCAATAATTTAAAAAAACCTTACACCATTCATCCCGGTCAAAAACTCAAATTATGGATCCCCAATTACACGCCTCCTGCTTACGGTGGTAATGGTGTAACAGAAGTCATTGTGGCTGCAACCCCTTCGAGCACAATGGCTGGCTTAGTTTCCCCTCCAATGGTTGTAGACGGAGTGAGTAAAAACTCTAATCAAAATAGTGGATCTAATGCCGCAAGTTCTTCGACCAAAGTCGCAAAAAAAGATCCTCCTAAGGTAGTTGAACAATCGAAATCAAAAGAGTATGTTGATTCAAAAGGTAAGCAAAATGTTAATGCTAATGTAACCTTTGCTAAACCAAAAGATGATAAAGTTTCAAAATGGTTATGGCCGACACAAGGGAGAATAATTAAAAACTTTTCAGCAGGCGATCAAGGAAATAAAGGGATCGATATCGCAGGACAGCGTGGTCAATCCATTTTATCAACTGCTGCAGGAACCGTTGTCTATTCGGGAAATGCATTAAGAGGTTACGGCAATCTTGTGATTGTTAAACATAATGATAACTACCTCAGTGCTTATGCTCATAACGATCGGTTACTGGTAAAAGAAGGACAAAGTGTTAAAGCTGGCCAAAAAATAGCAACCATGGGCAGCTCAGGAACCAGTAGTGTTCGTTTACACTTTGAAATTCGTTATCAAGGTAAGTCGGTGAATCCAAAACGCTACTTACCGTAAACATACTTGAAAGAGTCATGTAGCGACATTAGAAAGTAGTAATGTCTTGCTAGCTCGCCAGGGGGAGGCGCTATGAGTATCAGCAATGCAGTAACGAAAGTCGAAGAGTTTGAAGACCAAGAGATCATGGATTCGATTGAGGTTGATGAAGAACTCACCACCACTAAAAGCCAAAGCGATGACGATGTTCAAATCGAAGATGCCAAAGAAGGATTTGACGCGTCAACAAAAAGCTTAGATGCAACACAGATGTATCTTAGCGAGATTGGTTTTTCTCCATTATTAACAGCCCAAGAAGAAGTACTTTATGCTCGTCGTTCACTGAGAGGCGATGAAGCTGCTCGTAAACGCATGATCGAAAGTAACTTACGTTTGGTCGTTAAAATTTCTCGCCGTTATGGTAATCGTGGCTTAGCTTTACTCGATCTAATTGAAGAGGGTAATTTAGGCTTGATCCGTGCGGTAGAAAAATTTGATCCAGAACGTGGCTTTAGATTCTCAACCTATGCTACTTGGTGGATCCGTCAAACCATTGAACGTGCATTAATGAACCAAACGCGCACTATCCGTTTGCCAATTCACGTCGTTAAAGAGTTGAATATCTACCTTCGTACGGCTCGCGAGCTATCGCAGAAGTTAGATCATGAACCTACCGCAGAAGAAATTGCGTTCCAACTGGATAAGCCAGTAGAAGATGTCAGTAAAATGCTGCGTCTTAACGAGCGTATCAGTTCTGTTGATACACCGATTGGCGGTGATGGTGATAAAGCACTACTCGATATCATCCCAGATGCGAACAACTCTGATCCTGAAATTTCTACGCAAGATGATGATATCCGTGAATCACTACTGAATTGGTTAGATGAACTAAACCCAAAACAAAAAGAGGTACTTGCACGCCGTTTTGGACTATTAGGTTATGAACCGTCCACCTTAGAAGAGGTAGGGCGCGAAATTAACTTAACCCGTGAACGAGTTCGTCAAATTCAAGTGGAAGGCCTACGTCGTTTGAGAGAGATCTTGGTTAAACAAGGCTTGAACATGGAAGCGCTGTTTAATGTTGAATACGACTAAAGGTTAGCTCAACAATACCTTGATTCATAAACCATTGATTCATAAAACCATTGATTTATAAAACTATTGCATAAAAACACAAAAGGCACCGACTTAAAATCGATGCCTTTTTTATTTTTAATATCAGATTGTTACATTAGCTTCTTCAAGCGATAAAGCGCTTCTAACGCTTGGCGAGGCGTTAGATCGTCAGGATCAATAGCTGCTAATGCCTGTTCGACTTCGCTTGGGGCTGGGATCAAACTGAGTTGATTAGCAATATCTACGGTTGAGCTTTTGCTGCCATTGGGCTGCTGTTGACTCAATAACTCGAGCTGCGACAGTTTAGCGCGCGCGTTTTTGATCACTGTTTTAGGCACGCCAGCAAGACCTGCTACTGCTAGGCCGTAAGATTTACTTGCCGCCCCTTCTTGAACCGCATGCATAAAGGCAATGCTATCGCCATGTTCCACGGCATCTAAATGCACGTTGGCTAAGTGAGGTAGCTGGTTTGGTAGCTCGGTCAGTTCAAAATAATGAGTGGCAAATAGCGTTAGCGCGCCAATTTGGCTTGCGAGCCATTGTGCACTTGCCCAAGCCAGTGATAACCCATCATAGGTACTGGTGCCGCGGCCAATTTCATCCATCAATACCAAGCTATTTTGTGTCGCATTATGCAAAATGTTGGCAGTTTCGGTCATTTCAACCATGAAAGTAGAGCGACCAGAGGCGAGATCGTCCGATGCACCAATGCGGGTGAAGATGCGGTCAATCGAACCGATGCGTGCTGCTTCTGCTGGCACATAGCAACCGATATGCGCTAATAAAGTAATCAATGCAGTTTGGCGCATGTAGGTCGATTTACCGCCCATGTTAGGCCCGGTAATGATCAACATTTTTCGTTTCAGATTGAGCTCAATTGGGTTGGCAATGAAGGGGTCATTCATCACTTGCTCAACGACAGGGTGACGGCCCGCTTGAATATGGATCGCTGGCTCTTTACTCAAGGTCGGGCGACAGTAATCTAAGCTTTCAGCGCGCTCGGCAAGGTTTTGCAACACATCGAGCTGCGATAGCGAAGATGCAAGGTTTTGCATCTGCTCTAAATGAGGCAACAATAAGTCAAATAACTCTTCCCAAAGCTGCTTTTCCACTGCCAGTGCTTTCGATTTCGAGTTGAGCACTTTATCTTCATGCGCTTTTAGCTCGGCAATAATATAACGCTCGGCATTTTTCAGCGTTTGGCGGCGCACATAGTGAGGAGGAACAAGGTGACTCTGGCCACGGCTGACTTGAATGTAGAAACCGTGAATCGCGTTGTAGCCGACTTTTAGCGTATCAATGCCGTGACGTTCGCGCTCTTCAACTTCTAATTTATTCAAGTATTCGGTTGCGCCGTTGGCTAAATCACGCCATTCATCCAGTTCGGCGCTGTAGCCATCGGCAATCACGCCACCATCACGAATCACAACTGGTGGGTTGTCTTTGATCGCTCGCTCAAGCAGTGTGCACAGCTCATCTAATGGTTGTACATGATGAGTTAACTGAACTAAGTGGGGTTGCGACAAGGGTTGCAGTATTTCACTGAGCTGCGGCAATTGCTGCATCGCATGTCGCAGGCGTGCTAAGTCTCTTGGGCGAGCGGAACGCAATGCCAAACGAGCAAGAATACGTTCAATATCGCCAATCTGTTTCAGCACAGGTTGTAATTCACTAAACAGAGCAAGCTGTTTCAACTCGCCGATCGCATCAAGGCGTTGATTCAGCGTATCAATACAGCGCATCGGTTGGTGTAACCAGCGTTTGAGCATGCGGCTGCCCATTGGGGTGGCGCAATGATCGAGCACTTCCGCTAAGGTGTTATCAAAGCCACCGGACAAGTTCTGCGTGATCTCTAAATTACGGCGCGTGGCGGCATCTAAGATCACTGAGTGATCTTGGCGATCAAACGTCAGTGAACGAATATGAGGCAGTGCAGTGCGCTGCGTATCTTTCACGTATTGAATCAAGCAGCCAGCGGCGCATAAGCCCAGTTTAGCCTGTTCTACGCCAAAACCGACCAAATCACGCGTACCAAATTGTTGGTTCAACTGCTGTTTTGCTGTCTCTAACTCAAATTCCCAAATAGGGCGGCGACGGTTTCCTTTGCGATTGCCCATTAAAGTGACTGGCGTGAAATCTTCAGGGAAGAGCAGTTCGCGCGGTGCGGTGCGTTGCAGTTCGGCGGCCATCGCCTCTTCGGTTTCTGGCTCACTCAGTTGGAAGCGCCCTGAAGTGATGTCTAAGGTTGCGTAGCCAAAGCGACCATCGTGGTGGTAGATGGCAGCAATTAAGTTATCGACTCGCTCAGAGAGCAAGGCTTCATCCGTGACCGTACCGGGTGTGACAATCCGCACCACTTTACGCTCAACGGGGCCTTTGCTGGTGGCAGGATCGCCAATTTGTTCACAAATCGCGACGGATTCGCCCTGCTGTACCAATTTCGCTAAGTAACCTTCCACGGCGTGATAGGGAACGCCCGCCATTGGAATAGGCTCACCCGCAGAAGCACCGCGTTTGGTGAGTGATATTTCCAGCAATTGCGATGCGCGTTTAGCGTCATCGTAAAACAGCTCGTAGAAATCGCCCATCCGATAAAAGAGCAGAATATCGGGGTTTTCGGCTTTCAATTGCAGATATTGCCGCATCATCGGGGTGTGCTGTGGTGAAGACTCGGCGGAAGATGCGCTGGATTTGCTCATGTTATTCGTCACTCGATTATCAATGGCTGACTGTGAAAATGACCACCCTACAGGAATGGCAGCGGCCTTAGCTCTGACATGAGTTAGAAAGAATCGTCAGAACATGCATTTAAAGAGTTGGAGAGGATAACAAACTTCGCTATTGCTGAGCAATCAAGGGATGCTGATGTGGAAGCAAAGCCAAGGGCTAAAAAGTGATGAGCGCGTTCAGCACTGATTAGCCCGTTGGGTTGGAGATTTGATCTAAGAAAAAAGACCGGATGAGAGATAACGATCGCCTCGATCGCAAATGATGGCAACAACCACCGCTCCGGGATTTTGTTGCGCGATTTGTAACGCAGCGAAAACGGCGCCTCCAGAGCTGACGCCAGCGCAAATACCTTCTTGGGTTGCCAAAGCACGAGCCGTATTGATGGCATCTTGCTCTTCGATATCGAGTACCACATCAACACGTGATGATTCAAAAATGCCGGGTAAATAAGCTTGAGGCCAGCGGCGAATACCCGGAATTGCACTGCCTTCTGCTGGTTGTAAACCGACAATGCTTATCTCTGGATTTTGCGTTTTTAGATAGCGAGAAGTGCCCATGATGGTGCCCGTTGTGCCCATACTTGAGACAAAGTGGGTGATTTCCCCGTGGCTTTGTTGCCAAATTTCTGGGCCAGTAGAATCAAAATGAGCTTGCGGGTTGTCGGGGTTATTGAATTGATCGAGTACTTTTCCTTTGCCTTCACTTTGCATTTTTAATGCTAAATCGCGCGCTCCTTCCATGCCTTGCTCTTTGCTGACTAAAATGAGCTCACAACCATACGCTTTCATCGCGTCTTTACGCTCTTGGGTGGCATTATCCGGCATGATTAAAATCATTTTGTAGCCTTTGATGGCGGCCGCCATTGCCAGCGCAATACCCGTGTTGCCGCTGGTCGCTTCAATGATGGTATCGCCCGGCTGGATCTCTTGGCGACGCTCTGCTTGCACTATCATATTGAGTGCTGGGCGATCTTTGACTGAACCTGCTGGGTTATTGCCTTCTAGCTTGACCAATACGGTGCTTGAGGTGTGAGCCGCCAGTCGCTGTAAGCGAACTAAAGGCGTTTGCCCGACATATGCTTCAATCGTTGGAAAGTCCGCCATCATGTTGTCCTTAATTTTTTAGTCGGAAGAGTAAGATGACGTATCCACCTTACCGAACACTACTATAAAG
>NZ_CAWNIB010000121.1:0-5337 GCF_963874405.1 Vibrio sp. V08_P9A1T1 | reverse complement strand
GATTTATTCCATACTATGAAATTAAAAAGCCGTCGACGCTTGAATTGATGTTACCGAACAACTTGAACGGATCGAAAGCGAACGAATACGCGAAGCGTTCATCGCAAGACGACCATAAAATGGCCTAAACAAAGAAGAAATCACAGAGCAAACGGAGACTCATGTGTCGATAATAACCATGTTTGGAAAGAAAAAGTCCAGCAGCCCGGTCAATAGTAATATTGACAGACAGAGAAAATATGAAACGCTTGTGCGTGCTTATCACCGAGATCTTTTTCGTTATGCCTATTGGCTATGTAAAGATAAAAGCATTGCTGAAGATTTAGTCCAAGAAACCTGCTTGAGGGCTTGGAAATCTCTCGATAGTTTGCTCGACGAGAAAGCGGCCAAATCGTGGCTTATAACTATTCTTCGTCGCGAGAACGCGCGCCGCTTTGAGCGCAAGCAGTTTGAGTTGGTCGATATTGATGACTACAGCGGTGACGTAAAAGTCAACGATGATCCTCATCATCAACAAGAGTGGTTGCAGGCACAGATAATGAAGCTGGATATTGAATACCGCGAACCTCTTTTCCTACAAGTCATTGGTGGTTTTAGTGGTGATGAAATTGGCGAGATCCTCGAACTCAATAAGAACACGGTCATGACTCGTCTGTTTCGAGCTCGTAATCAATTAAAAGAACAATTGGATTCATCAGAAGCGTATAAGGGGCAGCAAAATGGATGAATTAGAATTTCGCCGCCGAGTTATGTCCGATCCAAAACAGCATGACCAAGAGATTATCCAAGCGGCATCCACTAGTGATACTAATCGTCAGTTCCTAGAGGACATATTGAGCTTAGATGCAACGATTGCTACTGCAATGAATGTAGACGTCCCTGACGATCTCGCAGACCGTATTCTATTTAGTCAAACCACAATGGCAAGCAATGTCATCCGCCCTACTTTTGCCAAGCAAGCGATGACATTGGCTGCATCGATTGCTTTTGTGTTTGGTTTATTGGTTGGCCAAATCAATTGGCGAAATGTGCTCATTCCACCAGCGCAGGCAAGCCTAATGGACACCGCCATCAAACACGTCATTGATGAAGAAGGCTTTGTCAACCAACTGGATGAACAAGTGAATTCAACGCAGATCAACGCCAAAATGCTGCCATTCGCTTATCAGTTAAGCAGTAACTTCCCTTACCACGTTTATTACCTAAACCACTGTGGGTTTGGCAAGGCAAACGCTCTGCACATGGTTTTTCAAGGTGAAAGCGGGAAAGTGACGCTCTTTTTAACAGGCATTGCCAGTGAACAAGCCGTGAACTTTAATGAGCAAGGCATGGCAGGAATCATCGAACCCGTCGGTGATGCTAGCCTGATCCTTGTCGGTGAAAATGGCGAAGATGTCACGAACATCGCTAAAAAACTAATGCCTATGCTAAAACCTTCCCATTAAAACCATTCCTGGCCTGTATATAATGCAGGCCAGGTTTCCTAGACAAAAGTAGAGCTTAAACTCTATAAATAAGCATTTTCCGCCTTTTTCCTGCCAAATAGACATCATTTCTGCAATTTTATCATTCAATTAGACAATGGTCGGATTTCTATCTTCTATACTTGCCTCTAGTATCAGCCACCAATTGAGCATTTGCTCAAAAACAACGTCCATTAGAGGCGATGAAATCAAAAAGGAAAAGCACCATGAACAAGACGCGTCTGTTTAAAAAATCGTTACTTGCCGTAACGGTAGCTCTCGCTTCACAACAAGCACTGGCAGCGGGCTTTCAGCTCAATGCACAATCTGCGACTGGCCTAGGTCGTGCATTTGCTGGTGATGCTGTTATTGCCGATAACGCATCGGTGATGGCTCGTAACCCTGCCGCAATGGCGTTGTTTGATGAAACCTCACTCTCTTTGGGCTTTGAATCCATCACAACGATGATTGATGTCAAAGATGCTAAATACAACGGTGTATCAATTTCTGACGTTGATGATGTAGGCGGAACATCTATTGCCCCTAACATTCACCTAATAGTTCCAGTCAATGACCAATTTGCTTGGGGCGTTAACGCTTATACAAATTTTGGCACAAAAACAGAATTTTCAGATTCTTATCCAGCATCAGAATATGGTGGTTTAACGGACGTTAAAAGCTTTAACTTTGGACTCGCAGGCTCATACCGAATAAATGAGCAACTTAGCTTTGGGGCAGGCTTAGACTTGATTTATGGTCAAGGTACGATGCAGCGTTATGCTAGTGCAACCTTAGCAGCTGGGTTATCACAGAAATTCCAAACTACCATTCCGGCAGGAACAGCTTTGCTAAATGTTGATAAGGCCGATGGCTGGGCGGTCGGGTTTAATTTAGGTACGGTATATGAATTAGATGAAAATAATCGATTTGGCTTCGCATATCACTACAGCCCTGAATTTGAAGCCAAAGATGATTACGGACAAAAAATCGTTCTTCCACTACCTGATATAGCAGAATTCTCTGGTTTTCATAAAATCAAGGATACACAGTTTGCAGTCCATTATAGTGTGCAATGGATTGGCTGGAGTGCATTTGACCAAATCGACTTTAAGAACCTAGACTCTTCACAATCACCTATCGCCTCTATTTTAGCTGGCGGCGGCGTTTATGGTAAAGAGTATAAATGGCAAGATGGTTGGCACTATGCGATAGGTGGAACTTACTACCTAAACAGCGATTGGACTTTACGTGCTGGTTATATGTATGACACCAGCGCACAAGATTCTTTAACTTCAGTCTCAGTGCCAGACTCAGATCGCCAATGGCTCTCTGCTGGTTTTACTTACGAAGTTGATGAGCGATCTAATGTAGACTTTGGTTTCACTTACCTACTTGGTAAGGATGTGCAAGTGACTGAGAATTCGGCTGGTACTGTTTTGACGGCAACGACTCACGCAGATGCAATCCTAGTCGGCTTACAATATAGCCGCAGCTTCTAAGCGCAACGTTTATTAGCATAGCGTCAATAAAGGGCTGGTTTTCCAGCCCTTTTTAATGCTTGTAATATCGTCTCCTCGCCTAATTCAGCTAACAACTGTACCTTTTGGGCCTTAAACCACACTACAAGTGTTCGCCAAAAATCAGAAACACTTTCATAACAAGCAGAGTATTACGCTTATAATTAAACCTTTAATGGATTTTAATTTCAAAAACAACAAATTCACTGCTTTATATTTTTAAAGTATTCGCTCTAACCTTAAAATTCCCACACCGAATTCAAATATTTCAGCGAACATTATAATGAAATCAAATAAAACTCTTCTTTCACTCGCAGTGGCATGTGGACTGTTCAGCGTATCGAATGCATCTCAAGCGGCCGGTTTCCAATTGGCAGAATACTCTGCAACGGGCCTTGGGCGTGCTTACGCCGGTGAAGCGGCTATGGCTGATAACGCCAGTGCACAATGGCGTAACCCTGCCATGCTGACTTATTTGAAAGGTACGCAAATTTCTGTTGGTGCAATTTACGTTAATCCGAATGTTGATGTGAATGGAAAAATCAACGGCGCATTAGAAGCAAGCTCAAATGACTTCGCAAATGATGCCGTCATCCCCAATTTTTACCTCTCACATCAAGTGAACGATAAAATGGTACTAGGTTTAGCACTCGGTACTAACTATGGCATGGAGACCGAACTTGACCGTAATTTCAGCGCGAGCCACTTTGGTAATCAAGCGATGGTTAAAACAATGGAAGTCAATGCCAACATCGGCTACCAACTCACTGATGCGGTTACCGTTGGCGGTGGCATTCGTTATGTGATTGGAGAAGGCCATTTCGGTGCGACCTCTCCGGCTCAAACTAAGCCTCTTCCACAAGGTACAACACTAAAGTACATGGAAGGTGAAGATAAAGCTTGGGGTTGGCAAGTGGGTACGGCATGGCAGATCAATGATAGCAATCGCATAGGCTTTACTTATAAATCCGAAGTTGACCTAAAGCTTACTGGCACAGCGAATATATTTTCGAAAGAATCGGGCAAGGTAGTGAATGATACAGGTTCAATGATGCTCACTATGCCTGCCACCGCTGAACTGGCTAGCTACCACCAACTAAGTGAACAGTTGGCACTACATGCCAGTATTAACTGGACCGATTGGAGCAGTTTCGAAAAGCTTGAAGCGGATTTAAACACTCTTGGCTCGGTGATGGTTAAAGAAGAAAACTGGGAAGACAATTACCGTTTTGCTCTGGGTGCGACTTACCAAGTCGATGCAAAATTAGCACTGCGTACAGGCATTGCTTACGATATGGCGGCAGTTAACGATAAAAACCGTACCATTACCATCCCTGAAACTGATCGAACTTGGTTAAGCGTTGGTGCGGAGTATGCCTTCACGGAACAATTCACCGTAGACACTGGCTTTACTTACATTTTTGCCAAAGATGCCAACATTGTGGAATCTCGTGGTTATGCTTCAGATGATGCAGCGCAAGCCGTTGGAGGCCAATTTTCTGGTACAACGACGGGTAATGTTTGGCTTATCGGCGCACAAGCCAATTACCGCTTCTAAACTCATTAGAGATACTCCCAGAGGCCAGAGCACTGCTCTGGCTTTTTTATTCCTTGTAATTTCGATGGTTTTTGCTACCGAGTAGTTGAGCTATGATAGCGGCAACGCTATTAATGAACAGGATTGAGCATGTCGACTGAAGAAATTAAAAATGAACGCCATAAAGCGAGACAACAGAAAGTAAAAGAGCAAGTCGATGCACGAATTGCCGCGGCCCAGCAAGAGAAAGGGTTATTATTGATCATTACCGGAAATGGCAAAGGGAAATCTACTTCAGGTTTTGGCACCATTGCGCGCGCTGTAGGCCACGGTTTGAAATGTTCGGTAGCTCAGTTCATTAAAGGAACCTGGGAAAACGGTGAACGTAATCTGCTTGAAAAACTGGGCGTCGAATTTCAAGTCATGGCGACGGGCTTTACTTGGGAAACGCAAAATAAAGAAGCCGATACCGCAGCAGCGCAAGGGGTTTGGCAAGAGTGCAAACGCATGCTTAAAGATGAGTCGATTGATGTGGTGTTGTTTGATGAGCTGACCTACATGGTGAGCTATGGCTATATCGAATTAGACGAAGTGATTGAAGCCTTAACAACACGGCCAACAATGCAGTCGGTGGTGATCACGGGCCGAGGAGCACACCGCAGCTTGATTGAAATCGCCGATACGGTGTCGGAAGTCAAAAATGTGAAACACGCCTTTGAGTCGGGCATCAAAGCACGAAAAGGCATCGACTGGTGATAAAAAAGCCTCCTCTAAATTGAGGAGGCTTGATCAATCATAATGAAATCAACCCAGTAAATTA
>NZ_CAWNIB010000120.1:0-5344 GCF_963874405.1 Vibrio sp. V08_P9A1T1 | reverse complement strand
TTTATGCATTAAGTCACCTCTTTTATGAAGCACTTTTTTATAAATAATATAAATAAGCACAACAAGGCCTTGAGGCGACAAGCCATCCCTCATTCCAACAGGATGTATGGTGCATAATATTGCAAAGATAAAAAACAGCAGAAATGATGAGGAAAATGTTAAGAAAGGTGATCGCAGTCCGGTTGAGAATGGTTCAACGGCGCAAAAAATTTGCGAGCAGTTGATGGCCCTGTTCTGTTTTAATTGATTCAGGATGAAACTGCACGGCATCAATTGGCAGTGTTTTATGTTGGTAACCCATGATTTCGTCCATCGAACCATCGGCCTGTTGAGTCCAAGCGGTGAGCTCAAAACAGTCCGCAAGAGAATCAGCTTTGACCACCAACGAGTGGTAGCGAGTAACGGTTAACGGGTTATTGAGCCCCAGAAAGAGGCCACGGTTGGTGTGTTGGATCGGTGAGGTTTTACCATGCATCACCTTTTTGGCTCGCACCACTTGCCCGCCAAACACTTGCGCAATGGCTTGATGCCCAAGGCAGACTCCTAAGATAGGTAGTTTACCCGCAAAATGTTCAATCGCGGCCAGTGAAATTCCCGCCTCATTCGGCGTGCAAGGCCCAGGGGAAATAACCAGATGCGTTGGGCTGAGCGCTTCAATGCCAGCGATATCGATTTCATCATTACGCACCACCGTCACTTGAACTCCCAGCTCACAGAAGTATTGGTACAAGTTGTAGGTAAACGAATCGTAGTTATCGATGATAAGTAGCATGTGAATTAAAGCGCTCTGGGTAAAAGTCAGCGAGAGGCGCTATTGTGCAATACTGGTTTGGAAAGGCAAGAAGTTATCGATTCTGTGCTAAATACACTATTTGCACATTCGTTCATTATGTAACCAGTTCGGTTGTGATCATTATTTTACTTGCTCTCATTTGAAAGTAACACTTCTCATCGTATGGTCGAATAAGAGAATGGAAACAACGATAAAATAAATCTATCCCATAGTTAATGATCCATAAAAATAAAGCCAAGTAATCCGCTTACTTGGCTCTTCATGCTTATTTACTAAAAATATCATTTATTTAAGCAGGGCTTTCTTGTAAATGCTCACTACTTGGTTGTTTGTTATGAGGCTGCCAAGGGGAATTTACCGAATAAGGCTGACGCACCGCTAATTCTGTTTCGGATAACACGCCATAACGAAGTACGGTGTGGTTATTTACCAGTAATATATCGCCAAGTTGTAAATCAAACACATGCTGTACTTGTGAACGTTCAAGAATAGGAGTTAAAACATTGGCTACTTGATTGATATTGTCAATTTCAGTCGACGACGATATATGCTTCGCCAATGATGGGCTCCAGCGTAAATTCATTCCCCAATCCCCCGACATAATCACAGGATAAGCAGCCATATCATCGTACTGCACAATGGTATTTTTCAGCCAACCACTTGCTTGACCATTAAGACACAACGCAGCCAGTGAGGCATCCAGTAAGTTAACCTTCAGCGGAGCAGATGAACAGTAAATCGCCCATTCATCAGGAGTCATGTCAGTATAAGAATAGCGACGCGCTATGCTCGTTGACGGTGTTTTGAGCCCGTACCAACTGGGCTCTGCTAATGTACTACTCCGAACATATTCTTCCGGAAGCAGAGCATGATTTCCGGCAAACCACGAAGACCAAAATGAAGCTTGAGGCAACGGGTTAAAGCCTTTTAAACAGACAGCAGAGAACGCCTTCACCAATTGGCTCACTTGAGCCTGCGGTAGCGCGGTCAGTGAGCATCCATGGTGTGACTCTAACATCAGGCCAAACTGCTCTGTTTGTAGAGTGGCTTTTACCTCACGCATCAACTGTGCCTCGTTAGCGTCTTCGATATTGAAACGCAGTAAACACCACAGCGTTCCTTGATGCATTACGGGAATAATCACGCCTTCACGTTGTTTGTGATTGGCCTGCGTATCAATAATAAATTCTCCGCGGCAAGCATCAAATAAAACACAAGTATGCCAAGGTGTCTTAAACGATCGCTCATCAAAAAGAAACAGCGAATATTTTTTGCCTTGCATTGGGTGTTCATGAATGCTGAGACGAATAGCGTGGCTCAAATGAGTATTGAGGAAATTATCGAGTGCACGTCCTTGCACCATCATTCCTTTAGCCATAAGGGCTAGGCGCTCACGTCGCTTCTTATAACTCAGTGGAGCAAGCGCATATTTCTGATCCTGATGCATGAATTTTTTCAAGCCCAGATAGGTATGATGCATTGCATTATCATGCTGTTTAATACGTGCAAAATCACGCTCATATTCCGCATCACCAAAGCGCTGCTTTAATCCATTGAAATATTGATATTCATTTAAGTCATCAAACGCAGAGAAGTGCTCAAAGTTGATAATTTTGAGACAATCACTGGCGTTCATATTTCCCACCATATTCCGTAATTCATCAGAATAAGTGTAGTGATGTTCTAAATCGACATTAATATAATCAGAAAATGTATGATAATCAGAAAAAATGTAAAACATCACTCCTGGAGAATAGACAGATTGAATATCACGAATGGCATTAACAAATTTTTGTAAAACTCGATATTCACCCAAATCAGGCTTATAACCTAATACCTTATCTAGGTTATTCGTTTTACATGGAAAAGCAGGCAGTAATAATGTAATGACTTTGTTTTCAATGACACACTGAGCTATCTGTTTTTTTAACTTCTGATACCCACTAAAAGTGGCGTCTGTTTGTGCTAATAATTGGTCTAATAAAATAAAAGCAATATTATCCACACATTGCTGCTGTTGATGATCAAGCATAGTGTTTCCTTATTAAAGGCGAAGACCATTGACGGAATGATGCAGAACCCTCGGCCTTCACTCTCGGTTAAAAAGTTTATAGGCCGGCTAACAGTTCAGCCGCGTGCGCAAGCGACACGAAAGCCGCAATATAACCATCAGGGCGGATCAGTAAAGCCTGCCCCTGGTAGAATGAACTCTCACTCCAATACTGCCCAGGCTTCGCCTGATCGTACAGATGAAGGCAACGCACAAACGGAGGAATTTCGGATGGTAAGTCCGCATCGCCAGTCAACAGAAGCGTAAAGGAGCGGTAATCTAGCCATTGGTAAAAGCGGCAACTCTGCTGATCACGATGCATCTCAAAGTCATACACTCGAGAACCGTTTAAGCCACCATTGCCATACCCAATGCCCATACCTGTGATATTACCAGCTCGCTGTTCAACGATTTGTACATAGTCCTCCGCATGGGTTCCTCGCGCAGAATATTTAGTCGCTCGCACCAATGCACCAGAGCTTTCAATCACGCTGCGAGCCACTGGTTGGCGCTCAACCTGATAACTGTCCAGCAGCGTAGGTGATGCCTGACCACGCAACACCATATTGAGCTTCCAGATCAAATTGAACGCGTCAGCAACTCCGGTATTGAGCCCTTGGCCGCCATTGACCGAATGTATATGGCAGGCATCTCCTGCTAGAAAGACCCGTTGCTGGTGGTCATACCGTTCTGCAACAGACTCCTTAACCGAGAAATAAGAAAACCACTCAACCTGCTTAAACGTCAGTGAATGCGGCGACATTGCTCGGTTAATGCGCGCAATAACCTCTTGCTGAGTAAATTCTTCGGTGTCCATACGGATATAAAAACGATCCAAATCACCTTCACGTGGAATCCAGGCGACATCTGACGTCTCAGCCTGAAATACGATGATTTCTGGCACTTTCAGAAAATCTGACTCAATAACACCATCAATCACCGCCCAGATAATTTCTGGTCTCTCGATTTCAAATGGAATCGAAAAATGCTGACGTACAAAAGAGCGCCCACCGTCTGCACCAATCACGTAACGTGAACGAACTCGCTCGCCACTGCTCAGTTCCGTCACGCAGCCTTGCTCATCAACAGTGATATCGACCACAGATAAACCACGGCGCACGGCCGCGTTCTGCGCTTTGACTGCACTATCTAGCGCTTTTTCAATATGTGCTTGCCCCAACATCAGAAAGTGAGGATAGAAGCAGCCTTGCAGCGCTGTCCACCAATGAGACTGGCGTGACAAAAATTGACCATCAGCCCATACCGAACTGGTATTACAGGGTTTGCCTTGCACGTAAAGTGGCTCAAATAAGTCAACGATATCAAGTAACTGCAGAGTTCTAGCATTAAGCGCATCGGCCCGTCCGACCACCAGTGGCCCATTAGATTTATCAATAACTTGTGAGTTCAGACCGCAGCGCTGCGCTAAATAGTGGCACATAAGCCCAACAGGGCCTGCTCCAACGATCATAATATCAGTGTGGTAATCACTCATCGGTAAGACTCCAAACTTGGGTTATCAAACGGTGGATCGCTTAGCACCTGAACTCGACGGATATGACGTGGGGTATGCGATAAAAAGCTTTCTCGACCATGCAGTAAGTTAAAGTTATCCGTAATGACCACATCATCATTTTGCCACTCGTGAGCATAAAAATGACGAGGGTCATACAGTGCGTCACGTAAGCTACGGTGGAACTCAGCTATTTGCTCACTATCAATGCCACTAAAGGTCACATTTGGTGGGTTTAGCAGATCGCCACGTTCAGCGAAATGCGGTTCGGCGTAACGAATGACCTCGTGTGAGTGATAGGGGTGTTGAGCAATAATCGGGGAAATGGTGTGACTGCAATAGAACTCCATCTCTCGCTGGTAATGCCCCGTGACTTTTCGCCATAATGAGCGCTGCTGTTCGGTTGCGTTCTGTAGCACCTTAGTAGAATGAGTGAAGGTCGTCCGGCCGCCTTGTGCTGGCAATGGCGCCTGAACACATTGAAATATCTGATATTCAGGCACTTGAGGACGGAACATGCCATCCCAATGCAGCGGCATATAGCTACTATCAAAAATATGGTCCTTTGGCTGATCTTTTTGAATTAAATCTAACACTTTGCCAAATGGCCAAATACTGATCTCTCCCCATTGCTCGCAATATTCCGCAAATTGCTCGGCCTGTTCAAAGGCTTTAAATCCACGTATCAATACCAACTGATGCTCAATAAATAGTTTACGCAGTAGTGCTATTGGTACTTCGCTAATGGGAATTTTTAATCCATTTGCTTCTATTTTTACTCCAAAAGGATGGAGCTTCGTGACCTGATAATTCATCACCCGTTCCTTTAAATTAATTTTTAATAAAACGTTAGAAATAAAACAACATTGCATCCATCATTTTCGAAAATTCGGTTGGATAATATTAAAAATATTTACACAATATTGATATTTATAAGATTGACATTGCTAATTTAATTATTAATCCCAGTTTATTTAGGAATAGATAT
>NZ_CAWNIB010000119.1:0-5413 GCF_963874405.1 Vibrio sp. V08_P9A1T1 | reverse complement strand
CCTCAACAGCGTTATTAGAAAAGCGATTAAGAAGCGCAAGCTCTTCCCAACGGATGAATCAGCTAGAAAGGTGATCTACCTGGCTATCCGAGATGCTTCCAAGAAATGGACGATGCCGATCAGAAACTGGCGACAAGCTCTAAACCGTTTTATGATTATGTTCGAAGACCGACTCACTCAATACATGTAACCCCGACAGTTACACAGAATTATTTACAGGGTCTCTTGATCATGCAGAGTTAGACTTTAAACCGTCATTCCGCAGCCAATTTCAGAATTAAAACAATGTGATCCAGTGTTCGTTTACAGATGTTAGTGCAACTGACCTCTTGACCGCGATCCCCAATTTTGATCTATTACTGTTATTTAACGGTCACTTTATTATGTCTGCTGCTCAACCTGTCATTAAACGCCTAGACCACTTAGGACTAATCGCTGCTTTCTGTCATGAAATCGGTTTACCAGGCATTATTGATCGCATCATTCCCAAGTACTCGGATCGCAACGTTTCACATGGCGATGCAGTTTTAGCAATAATGATTCTTAATGGCCTTGGCTTTCACAATAGGACGCTGCATATGTTCTCTGACTTCTTCGAGACAAAGCCAGGGAAACCGCATGAAGGTCGTTGATATATAAGGGCTGCAAAGATGCTAAGAATCCGCTTTGAACCTATCACTAATCCCAACTATTGAATGTAACCACATGAAATTAAAGATCGTCTTGTAGATCATTTTCGTTGTTTTGTAATAGCTCCTAGACAATATAGGAGCCTAAATATGAGCGAGTTAACCAACCCATTTATGCATTTCCAAATCATTAAAGACTACCGACAAGAAAGCAAAGTAGATCACAAATTATCAGATATTATTTTGCTGACAATTTGTGGCGTTTTGTCGGGTCATGATGGCTGGGATGGCATTATCGATTTTGGCAATGCTCGCTTAGATTTCCTTAAACGATATGGTCACTTTGAAGCTGGTATTCCTTCTGCAGATACGCTGTCTCGAGTGATGGGCATGATGAATCCGGCAGCGTTGCAAAGAAGCTTTATAGCCTGGATGAAGGACTGCCATACACTGACGGATGGAGAAGTCATCGCCATCGACGGCAAAACATTACGTGGCTCTTATGACCGCTCGAAAAGGTAAAGGAACGATCCACATGGTGAACGCTTTTGCTACTGCAAACGGAATGAGTATCGGCCAACAGAAGGTTGATAGTAAAAGTAATGAAATTACCGCGATCCCCAAGCTACTTGACTTGCTAGAGGTAAAAGGCTGCTTGGTTACGATTGATGCAATGGGATGCCAAAAGAAAATAGCGCAGAAAATCCTCGATAAAGAAGCGGATTATTTGTTGGCAGTTAAAGGGAATCAGGGAATGCTTGAGCAAGCCTTTGATGATTATTTTCGAATGGACATGCTTCAAGACTTTGATGGCCTCTCTTACAGTACACAAGAAAAAAGTCACGGAAGAATCGAAACGAGAGTGGCTTTAGTGAATCGCGATTTGTCTGTTCTAGGTGATATTGAGTATGAATGGCCAGAGCTTAAATCAATGGGTATCGTCGCTTCGATTCGCCAAGAATCGTCTGTGGCGACAGAGCAAGATGTGAGTATTCGTTACTATATATGCTCTAAAGAATTAGAAGCCCAAACGCTGCTTGAAGCGACGCGTTCTCATTGGGGCGTAGAGGCCATGCATTGGTCCCTTGATCGCGCAGAGGCTTTAGCAAGGATCAGGCAGATGTGTTTGAACCTATTAAAGAGTGAAACCACCTTTAAAGGTGGTATTAAACGCAAACGGATGAACTGCGCAATGGACGAAAACTATCTAAGTAAGGTTCTCGAAAGCCTTACCGGGCGGTGATGTTCATGCGGTTTCCGTGGACGCTTAGCCTACTCGTTTACGCAAGCTTAGAGCACAAAATCCGAGAAAGTCTCACTAAGACCGAGGAATTCTTTCCTAGCATGGTAAAGAACAAGACGACAACTAAACCGACGGCACGTTGGGTATTCTTAAAATTCGAAGGTATCGACACACTCGAATTTGGCGGTCAAAGCTTTATAACGGGTGTTCAAGAGCATCAGACTCGGCTGCTTAAGTTTCTTGGTGCACTGTATGAAGCGGTTTATTCCTAAATTGGCTGCGGAATCTCGGTTTAAAGGTATATATCAACACTTTTATGAAGATAGCTTTTTCAGTGATAACACTAATACACATTACGTGGTTCTAGCTTACGAACTTGAAATTAATGTTGACGAAATGCTTTCATCATTACCATTAGAGCAACATTAAAAATATAAATGGTTCGCAGTAAATGAGCTTCTAGAGTGTGAGTATGTCCATCAATATACTAAATGGTATTTTCAACCATCAATGCAAGCTGATTTTAAGATGAAATCTAACGTAATTGAACAAAGTTTAGGATTAAAAGAATGATTATTCCCGTTATTATGGCCGGTGGAACTGGCTCTCGCTTATGGCCTTTATCGCGAGAACTTTACCCAAAACAGTTTTTGGATGTAACAGGGAAAGGAACCATGCTACAGCAAACAGTTGCGAGACTTTCCAGTATCGATACACAAGCTCCGATTCTTATTTGCAACGAAGAGCATAGATTTATTGCCGCTGAGCAAATGCGTTTAGGTGGTTTTGAGCATAGCGGTATTATTCTTGAGCCAATTGGAAGAAATACCGCGCCTGCTATCGCTCTTGCCGCTTTGAGGTCGACATTCGAGTCAACGGAAGATGAGGATATCACCTTGCTAGTCTTAGCAGCAGATCATCTTATTGAAAATGAAGAAGCATTTGTAAAGTCAGTAGAGGCTGCATTACCTTTCGCATCTTCAAATAAATTAGTAACTTTTGGCATCGTACCTAGCAAGCCAGAAACAGGGTATGGATATATAAAAGCTGGCACGCCTAACGGTAGTGCATTTGCAGTGAGTGAGTTTGTAGAAAAGCCAGACCTTAAGACGGCTGAGCAATATCTTTCCTCTGGTGAATACTTTTGGAACAGTGGTATGTTTATGTTCAAAGCGAGCCGTTACTTAGAAGAGTTGGAAAAACACGCGCCGGAAATACTGGCAGTGTGTAAGAGTGCAATTAATTCTCCAACGTTGGATCAAGAGTTTATAAGAGTCGATAAAGATATTTTTAAAACATGTCCTGCTGACTCCATTGATTACGCAGTGATGGAAAAAACGGATTCAGCAATGGTCGTTCCAATGGAGGCAGGATGGAGTGATGTTGGCTCATTTTCTGCGTTGTGGGAGATCTCTAGCAAGGATAGCCAAAACAATGTACTAAACGGTGACGTAATCACTGTCGATTCTAGCAATAATTATATTCATTCGGAAAACAAATTAGTTGCTTCAGTCGGGGTGGATAACTTAGTGATTGTTGAAACTAAGGATGCTCTATTAGTTGCCGACAAAGATAAGGTTCAAGACGTTAAAGCGATAGTCGAGAAGCTTAAGCTGGCGAAAAGAACAGAGCATAAATTACATCGAGAAGTTTACAGGCCTTGGGGTAAATATGATTCGATCGATCAGGGCAAACGTGATCAGGTCAAGAGAATTACGGTCAAACCAGGAGAAAAACTATCAATCCAGAAGCATCACCACCGAGCTGAACATTGGATTGTGGTATCAGGTACGGCCTCTGTATTAATCGGTGATGATACTCGCTTGGTAACGGAGAATGAGTCAGTTTATATCCCATTGGGCACCGTACACGCTTTAGAAAATCCAGGGAAAATTCCTCTAGAAATGATTGAAGTACAAACAGGTAGCTACTTGGGGGAAGATGACATTGTTCGGTTCGAGGACCGATATGGAAGAGTTTAAAATGCTAGACAAATCAGTATTAGTCTCTCGCGATGTAATCGCTCACAGTGGTGTTTCGTTTGGTACGAGTGGGGCTCGAGGCCTGGTAACGCAGTTCGACCCACAGGTTTGCGCTGCTTTCGCTCTGGCGTTTATAAGTAGCACCCGAAAGGAATATGAGTTTTCGCGTGTGGCATTAGCCATTGACAATCGCCCAAGCAGCTATGCGATGGCTCAAGCATGCGCTACGGCGCTGCAGCAGTTGAGTGTTGATGTGACCTACTATGGTGTCATTCCAACACCGGCTTTGGCTTATGCCTCCCAAGAGCAAAAGATACCGGCGATAATGGTAACAGGGAGCCACATACCGTTTGATAGAAATGGGCTTAAGTTTTATAAGCCTGATGGTGAGATAAGCAAAGCAGATGAGCAAGTAATTTTAGGCTCAACAGTTCAATTTACGCCTATATCAGAATTATTAGAACTCCCCGTTTGTAAATCCGCAGAGGAGCAATATATCTCGCGCTATACGTCATTATTTAAGTCAAAATGGCTTGAAAACAAACGTATTGGAATTTATGAGCACTCGAGCGCTGGTCGGGATCTTTACTATAAAATCTTTGAGGCCTTTGGTGCCGAAGTTGTAAGTTTGGAACGTTCAGATGAGTTTGTACCAATAGATACTGAGGCAGTGTCAAAGGCTGATATCGCGAAAGCAATTGGTTGGTCTAATGAGCACAATTTGGATTTAGTGTTTTCAACAGATGGTGATGGTGACCGACCATTGGTCTCGGATGAGCATGGCAATTGGTTGCGCGGTGACATTCTTGGTTTACTCACTTCCCATGCTTTGCAAATTGATGCCTTATCTGTCCCGGTAAGCTGCAATACGGCGATAGAATTGTGCAATCATTTTGCTCATGTTGAGAGAACGAGAATAGGCTCTCCGTACGTAATCGCAGAGTTTGCAAGACTAGCTCCGGAGTATCAGTCTGTGGCTGGCTTTGAGGCAAACGGCGGCTTTTTACTAGGGAGTGATGTTACTGTTAACGAGAACATGCTAAAAGCTTTGCCAACGCGAGATGCTGTTCTTCCAGTGATCATGTTACTTGTATTATCTCAGCAAAAGTCGATATCAGACCTAGTGTCTTGCTTACCCGCTCGGTTCACACATAGCGATCGTATTCAAAACTTCGACACACACAAAAGCCAACGCATCGTGGCAATGGGAGAGGCTGAACCTCGGCTCCTGATAGAGCAGTTAGGTTTAAAAAATTTGACTGTAAAACACATGAATGTGATAGACGGACTTCGACTTACACTGTCGAATGATTGTATTGTTCACCTTCGCCCGTCAGGCAATGCCCCTGAATTGCGTTGTTACGCGGAAGCTTCTGAAAAAGATACAGCAGTTGGAATTGTGAGTACGGTGTTAGGTAATATCATAAGCATTAAATAATGCTAACTGTTCATCTGTCTTGATCGCCCCCTCTTCAAAGGCGGGTCAGGCGAGTTGTCAGTAACCGGCAAACATTGCACGAAGGAATGGTAAAGCTCTATATTAAGGGGTCAGCTCAAAG
>NZ_CAWNIB010000118.1:0-5414 GCF_963874405.1 Vibrio sp. V08_P9A1T1 | reverse complement strand
GCTTTAAGCAAGATAATAGACGACTAAATATAAAATAGGCGGCCTCTGGCCGCCTATTTTAATTGATAAGTTTGCTTACAAACCAGCGTCGGCAAAGACTTGATTAACAATCTGTTGCGCTTCCGCTTCGATTTGCTTGAGGTGCTCATCGCCCTTAAAACTTTCACAATAGATCTTATAAATATCTTCTGTGCCTGATGGACGAGCAGCAAACCAGCCATAATCAGTGGTCACTTTTAATCCACCGATGGCTGCGCCATTGCCGGGAGCATGCGTCAAGCGGGCTGTGATCTCATCTCCCGCTAATGTTTGCGCAGAGACCATCTCTGGTGATAATTTGCTCAGCACTGCTTTTTGTGGGCCATTTGCGACAGCTTGAATACGACTATATTTAGACTCTCCATGTTTCGCGGCCAGATCTTCATAATATTGCTGCGGATTTTTACCTGTGACAGCGGTGATTTCCGCCGCCAGTAAGCAAAGGATAATACCGTCTTTATCCGTTGACCAAGGCGTTCCGTCTTTACGCAGGAATGACGCACCTGCGCTCTCTTCACCACCAAAACCGAAGTGACCACTGTATAGGCCATCAACAAACCACTTAAAGCCGACAGGTACTTCACACAGCTCACGGCCAAGATCGGCGACCACACGGTCAATCAATGCACTTGATACTAACGTTTTACCAACAGCCACTTCTTTACGCCATTGTTTGCGGTGACGATACAGATAATCGATGCATACGGCTAAGAAATGGTTTGGATTCATCAAACCTTTCGGAGTGACAATGCCGTGGCGGTCGTAGTCAGGGTCATTACCAAACGCGAGATCATACTGATCTTTTAACGCTAATAACCCCGCCATTGCATAAGGAGAAGAACAGTCCATACGCACTACACCATCTTTATCGAGTGACATAAATTGGAATGTCGGATCCACCGCTTCGCTCACCAGTGTTAAATCAAGCTGATACGCTTTGCCAATTTGACGCCAGTAATCAATACCACTGCCACCGAGCGGATCAACACCCAGTTTTAGATTGGCTTTTCGGATGGCCTCCATATCAATCACATTCACTAAGTCATCAATATAAGGTTTCACAAGATCAACTTGTTTAAACAGCGGCGATTGCTTTGCCGACATAATAGGCAGACGCTTCACGCCTTGCATGCCTTCTGCAATGATCTCATTGGCTCGGTTTTCAATCGCTTGGGTGATTTCCCCTTCAGCAGGGCCGCCATGGGTAGGATTGTATTTAATACCACCATCTTGTGGTGGATTATGAGAAGGTGTGATCACAATCCCATCAGCTTTTTGCGCGTGCTTCAAGTTATGAGTCAAGATTGCGTGTGAAATACCCGGCGTTGGCGTATAGCCATTATCCTGTTGAACGATCACTTCAATTTCATTAGCGATCAGTACTTCAAGTACACTAGAAAAAGCAGGCTCAGAGAGTGCGTGCGTGTCTTTTCCGACAAAAATCGGCCCAGTGGTTCCTTGCTGAGCGCGCACTTCTGCTACCGCTTGAGCAATAGCAAGAATGTGGTTTTCGTTAAATGTCGATTTATCCGCGCAACCACGATGCCCCGAAGTACCAAATTGTACTTTATGGTCTGGGTTAGCCGCATCAGGTTGAAGTAAAAAGTAGTTTGCAACGAGCGCAGGGATATTATGTAAGTCTTCCTGCCGTGCTTTTTGTCCGGCGCGTGGGTGCATAGCCATTTTTGACATCCTTTCTTAAAATAACAACGAAATAAAAAGCCTCATGATACGGACTTAGTGGTCCGCAGTATGAGGCTTGAATCAGATTTTTATCTATGAATGGGCACAAATCAGATTGAGTGCGTCACTTTCTCAATAATGTCACTCGGGAAATTCATCAATACCATCAGCTGCTCGATCATCTGTTGTTTGCGGCTAGTATTGTTATTGGTAATGACCCAAAATGGTGTGTTTGGAATCGCTCTTGGCTTGGTTGTCTGCCCACTAGCAAGCAAGGTTTGCTCGTTGTCAGCAAAATACACACGCTTACGTCCTTTCACTAAGGTCGCTTCAGCAAAACTTACTGGATCGATACGGTATAAGGTTGAAAGCACCAACATAAAACGATCAATTGCTTTTTTCAAAGCCGCAAATTCATCAGAAATGAGCAAAGAACGCATCTCTTTTACGCTATCAATCTGTATCTCTTGTACGGCATCTTTACTCACAACAATGCCCTTGGGCTCGGTACTTACTTGCGTCACGACCGCTGCTGCAGACACTTTACCGTCAACATTGAGCAAACGGCGTAAAATATCCGACGCGCTTTCTCCAATATGTTGGGTTTGGCTGGCAATATAACGGTATAGATCCTCATCAACCTCAATTGTTTTCATTCGCTTTTCACAATCTCAATGTTTAAACTCTGAGGGATTATAGCGAGATCTTCACTGATACTCTACGTTAAACCAATCACTAATAAGATAAAATGTCAGCACTTCTTAATTACAAACTCGAAGGTGAAGGTCACACCGTTGTTTTGATCCATGGTTTATTCGGCAATTTAGACAACCTAGGTTTACTTGCAAGAGACCTAAAAGCCGATCACCAAGTATTGAGTATTGACTTGCGTAATCACGGTCAATCATTTCACAGTGAGGAACATGATTACGCGAGCATGGCATTCGATGTTGCTAGTTTACTCGAAGAGTTAGCTTGTGATTCAGTCACGCTGATTGGCCATTCAATGGGCGGTAAAGTTGCTATGAAGCTGGCTGACATCGCCTCATCCAAAGTCGCCAAACTGGTGGTTTTAGATATGGCACCCGTCAGCTATCAGCATCGGAAACATGATAACGTACTGGCGGGGCTCAACGCGGTTATTGCGCAGCAGCCTACCTCGCGAGCAGAGGTCATGGCCATTTTAGCGCAACATATTGAGCTAGAAGGCGTACGACAATTTCTCAGTAAATCGTTATTTAAACGAGAAGATGGTGTAATGAGCTGGCGTTTTAATGTTCCCGCCATTGAAAAAAATTACTGGAATATTTTAGGCTGGGAACCAATCCCTTGCAGCTCTGTTCCAACCTTATTGGTTAAAGGCAGCAACTCTGACTATCTACTAGCGGAACACCAAGAAATGATCCAGCAGCAGTTTAGCCAAGCGAAAGCGCACGTCATCGCCAACACAGGGCACTGGCTACACGCAGAAAAGCCCGTTGAAGTTTTACGAGCGATCAGAAAGTTCATTGGCAGCTAGCCGCTTTACTGTGAAACAACAAGTGTGAAATAGGTACCAATGCGCGCATTAACTTTGACGAATAACAGTGTTATAGTGCGCTCAAGCAAATTGGCATAAAGGATACCCATGCTGTACGACTACATGAACATGCTTGAGTCGATTGGACTCGATCTTCTTTTTGCGTCTATATTTTTTCTTATCGGTATGGCAATAAAAGATGTCCTTAAGCAAGGTAATGTACCGCCATTTGGGCGCCGTATTGTATGGCTAGTTCTGTTTTTAGGTTGTGCTGGCTTTATCCTTAAAGGACTTATCCAACTCAGTTGGGAAGGCACCGGACTGGGGTAAAGAACACGCTCATCCGCCAGAAAATGACAAATTAAAGGTAATGATTCTATGGCAAGTGTAGGCCTCTTCTTTGGTAGCGATACCGGTAATACTGAAGCCGTTGCGAAAATGATTCAAAAGCAACTGGGTAAGCAGCTCGTTCACGTTCAAGATATTGCGAAAAGCAGCAAAGAAGACATTGATAATTTTGACTTATTGTTACTGGGTATCCCTACTTGGTACTACGGTGAAGCGCAGTGTGATTGGGATGATTTTTTCCCAGAATTAGAAGCGATCGACTTCTCGACGAAATTAGTTGCTATTTTCGGTTGCGGCGATCAAGAAGACTACGCTGAATACTTCTGTGACGCGATGGGTACAGTGCGTGACATTATCGAAAGCAAAGGCGCAACGATTATTGGCCACTGGCCAACTGAAGGTTATGAATTCGAAGCCTCTAAAGCCTTGGTTGCAGGTGACAATAGCCACTTTATTGGTTTATGCATCGATGAAGATCGTCAACCAGAGTTGACTGAACAGCGCGTCAGCACATGGGTTAAGCAGATTTATGAAGAGATGTGTTTAGCCGAACTTGAAGGCTAATCTCTTAAACATAAAAAATCCCCTTGCGAGGGGATTTTTTATTGACCCGTATACAACAGCACTCTTTTCTTTACCAAAGTAGACGGCCGATAAATGGAGCAAGCAACACAGTGACCATGCCCGCAATCATCATCACCACACTCGACACTACCCCTTCAGCATTGCCAATTTGATACGCTTTTGCCGTTCCTGCACCGTGCGCGGAAGCGCCAAGACTGGCTCCTTTACCAAGCCCAGAGCGAATGGATAATAACGCTAACACCACTTCACCTACCGCCATGCCTATCACCCCAGTAAGTACCACAAACAGAGCAGTCAGATCACTTTGCCCACCAATTGACTTCGTCGCCTCAACAGCAAAAGGCGTGGTAATCGAGCGCATCGCTAAACTGCGCTGAAGCATATCGGGTAATTCAAACCAACGAGCCAACAAAACCGTGCTCCCCACAGCCACCACAACCGATACGATCACTCCCACGGATAGAGAGAGCCAGTGGCGCTTGATCAACAATCGGTTGTCATAGACCGGAATAGCAAAAGCCACTGTCGCGGGTCCAAGTAGCCACAATAACCAATGAGATTCTGCCATATAGGTTTGGTAAGGGATGTGAAAGATCATCACAACAGCCACTAACAATATAGGGGCCAATAGCAGCGGCATTAAAAAAATAGAACGTTTACGTTGATAAAGGCACTTGCTGCCATAGTAAAAAGCCAAGGTTAACAGCAAGCAAAATACACCAAGCAGCGTTGAGGTAAGTAGTGAGCTCATGATGAACGCTCCACTTTGGTTAGGCGTATTGCCCGGTTGCTTTTTCTACGCGCTAATATCAGCTCTAAACGATACATTTTATCAACGGTCCAAGCAGTAATAGCAATGACCATGATGGTACTGATGACAAGTACCGCCATAATTCGTAACCCTTGCTGTTGCATTAACTCTTGATAGTTAACGACCGCAATGACCGCTGGTACAAAGAACAACAGCATTTCCGCCAATAACCAAGTTGCTCCCTTGCGCAGCCAATCAACTTTTACAACTCGCATAATCACTAAAGTTAACAGCAATAGCATGCCCGTTAAATTTGCTGGTAAAGGAATATGAAAAGTGCTGACTAGAAAATCCGCCAAAAACCAGATCATTGATAGCGCAACAACTTGTACCACTGTTTGCAGATTGTTTTTTACTCTTTGGCTGTTTCTTATTCTTTGCATGATGAGACTAATGCCGTTTTGTGAAATTAGTCACATTATATTAAGC
>NZ_CAWNIB010000117.1:0-5454 GCF_963874405.1 Vibrio sp. V08_P9A1T1 | reverse complement strand
AAAGAACGCATGACAAACCGACTAGGCCTAGTGAGTACGCTTTTTTATACATGTACGCTTCGTCCTGAAAAGATGAAAATTAAGCTGAATAAGATACAGCAATGGCCTGCAAATTACAGGCCATTTTCACAAAAAAATCCATCTTATTTTTTGTGTTTTACCATCAAGAGAGCAATAAACAGTAATGATTATAGAACTTGGATCTGATCCACTTCGATTTCAGGTGTCAGTCCTCCTTCATATTCGCCATAAAGGCGAACCTTAGTCTCGGCATTGAGTGGTGCTGTGAAGTGGATATCATCATCCAGTTCTACTTGAATCTCACCGTTGCCATCACTGAATACGAATGTGTCTTTTCTGATTTGACGAATCAACTTTCCTTCAACCACAACATGCTTTTCTGTAAACATATTGGTGTCTTTTAGCAACGATTCCACAGACGTAAGTTCGATAGGACCATTGTAATTGATGGTATTACTGTTTTGGTTATGGTTACCTGCAAAAGCGAAAACAGGAGCAATAATCATCGAAGCTGCTAGGGCTAGTGTTGTACGTTTCATTTTTAATTCCTCTATGGGTTTGTTGTTTTGATGAAGCGATTTAAACACTAAGATGTTGAACACACTCTGAGCGGAACATTAATATTCCATTCATTTTATTGAGTGAGTAGCAGCTGTGACGGTATGATTACCAGCAAACGCCTACCGTAGAGTTAATATGGAATCAACATTAAGGTCATTGATGGTGCAGGGCACCACTTCCGACGCTGGAAAAAGTGTGCTAGTTGCAGGCTTATGCCGAGTGTTAGCACGTCGAGGAATAAAAGTAGCCCCTTTTAAGCCGCAAAACATGGCGCTCAATAGTGCGGTGACGGCCGATGGTGGCGAAATCGGGAGAGCGCAAGCTGTTCAGGCTCAAGCGTGTGGCGTTGAGCCATCGGTACACATGAACCCTGTATTACTCAAGCCAAATTCAGACACGGGTGCGCAGGTTATCCTGCAAGGCAGAGCGCTCTCTAATATGGAAGCAACGGGTTATCACGATTATAAGAAAGTCGCGATGAATACTGTGCTTGATTCCTACGCTCGGTTACAAGCCGAGTATCAAAGTGTCATGATTGAAGGGGCGGGAAGCCCGGCTGAAATCAACCTACGCGAAAATGACATTGCTAACATGGGGTTTGCTGAAGCGGCCGATGTACCTGTGATTATCATTGCCGATATTGATAGAGGCGGTGTATTTGCTCATCTGTATGGCACGTTAGCACTGCTTTCTGAATCGGAACAGCTGCGTGTAAAAGGGTTTGTGATTAACCGCTTTCGAGGTGATATTGCGTTACTGCAATCTGGCCTTGATTGGTTAGAAGCAAAAACGGGTAAACCCGTCATTGGTGTGCTGCCTTATTTACATGGCTTTGATTTAGAAGCTGAAGATGCGATCACTCAAGCGCAAACCCTCAGCAGCAACAGTAAATTGAATATTGTGGTGCCAGTGTTGACTCGCATTAGTAACCATACTGATTTTGATGCGTTGCGTTTAAATCCTGATGTTGACTTACGTTATGTGGGAAAGGGTGAACGGATCGAAAATGCGGATCTGATTCTGCTTCCAGGCAGTAAATCTGTAAGGGACGATCTTGCGTATCTTCGCTCGCAAGGTTGGGATCAGGATATCAAACGTCACTTGCGTTTCGGAGGCAAAGTGATGGGCATTTGTGGTGGTTACCAAATGTTAGGTCGGGTAATTCGCGATCCACTCGGCGTTGAAGGTGAAGCGGGCGAAAGTGAAGGACTGGGGTTGTTGAACGTCAGTACAGAACTCACCGCTGAAAAAACGCTCAGGAATGTTCAAGGCGAACTTATTTTACCGCAAGGTAAAGCGAAGGTCTCAGGCTACGAGATCCACGTTGGACGCACAACGCTCGATGATGCATCATCCTCAGCAATCATCACGTTAGACAATGGCAACCGTGACGGTTTATTAAGTGATTGCCAGCAAGTGTTGGGGACTTACATGCACGGAATTTTTGATAGTTTTCCTGCAACTGAGCTTATCTGTCGCTGGGCTGGTGCCGCTGATATAAGTTATTACGATCATGTGGCGCAAAAAGAACAAGCCATTAACCGCATTGCGGATGCGATTGAAGAGCATTTGAACTTGGCCTTATTATGGCCAGAATTAACGGAGCGTTAACATGAGAAAAATACTGCTCTCTATCGTCGCCATGCTGTGCTGTTCGGCGGTTTATGCACAAGAGAAAATCACTGTTTATGCAGCGTCATCCATGACGAATGCGGTTAATGAATTGATTGCGGCTTACCAGCCGAAACAACCGTTAGACATTGTGCCCGTTTATGCGGGTTCATCCGCGCTTGCTCGTCAAATTGAGCAAGGTGCACCAGCGGATATTTTCATTTCAGCCAATGATAACTGGGTTACTCACTTGCTTAACAAGAACATTGTGACGAGCGATAAGGTCACATTGTTGGCTGGAAATCAGCTGGTGCTTATCGCCCCTCAATCGTCGAAGCTCAATTCGCTGGTAGTAAATGATGTTGCGGCATGGCTTGACGCCTTGAACGGTTCACGTTTAGCGATAGGTAACACAATGGCGGTGCCTGTGGGAATGTATGCCAAAGAGGCACTAGAAAAGTTAAAAGTGTGGTCGTCGCTCGCCCCTATGCTGGCTCAAACCAATAACGTACGTTTAGCGCTTGCGCTAGTTGAACGTCAAGAAGCCGCACTTGGTATTGTATATAAGACGGATGCATTGATGAGCAATAAGGTCAAAGTGGTACACGAATTTGATTCAGGCCTACACAGCGCCATCCATTATCCTTTAGTACAGCTGACTGAGCGTGATACGGTGAATCAATTCATGCTTTTTTTACGCAGCGATCAAGCAAAAAGTATCTTACAGAACTACGGTTTTAGCGTGATGACAGGAACGGATTCCTTTGCTTTCTGAATATGAATGGGTTGCACTGCAACTGAGTTTAAAAGTCGCGATTTATACCGTGCTTTGGCTCTTACCGCTGGGAATGTTTTTTGCGTGGCTACTCGCCAGAAAGCAGTTTTGGGGTAAAAGTATACTGGATAGCCTAGTGCATTTGCCGCTCGTTTTACCGCCAGTGGTCGTGGGGTATCTTCTGTTGATCACCATGGGTAAACAAGGCGTAATTGGGCAGTGGCTTGATAATATGTTTGGCTTGCGTTTCAGCTTCAGTTGGCGTGGAGCCGTGTTGGCGTGTGTCATCATCGCACTGCCCTTGATGGTTCGTGCGATTCGTTTAAGCCTTGAAAGCGTCGATCCTAAGTTAGAGCAAGCAGCTCGAACCTTAGGCGCTTCACCACTCAAAGTTTTTTTGACCATTACATTACCCTTAACGATACCCGGGCTGATCACTGGCGCGATGCTCTCTTTTGCTCGCAGCCTAGGCGAGTTTGGGGCCACCATTAGCTTTGTGTCCAATATTCCCGGTGAAACACAAACGCTTCCTCTTGCGATGTATAACTTTTTAGAAACGCCAGGAGCCGAAATGGAAGCGATGCGTTTGTGTATTATCTCCATCGCGATTGCCTTGGCTTCGTTATTCATTTCTGAAGTGATTAGCCGCCGAATGACTCGGCGCTTAGGGACTCAATGATGAGTGGGTTAAAGATTCAATTTGAAAAACAGTTAGGTGATATCAAGCTTAATGCGGATTTGGTTTTACCAAGCCGTGGTATTTGTGCGGTTTTCGGGCGTTCAGGGGCGGGGAAAACCTCCTTCATCAATATTATCAGTGGATTGGTGAAGCCTGAACTTGGTGAAATCGAGATCAATGGCCGCATCCTATTTAGCCAACGAAAAAAGATTAACTTGCCTGTTGAAAAGCGCAATGTTGGTTACGTTTTTCAAGATGCTCGATTGTTTCCACATTACACCGTTCATGGCAATTTAAACTATGGTGTCAAAAAAAAGGATGCCGACCACTTCGCCGCTATCGTAAAATTATTGGCTTTAGCGCCATTACTTACACGTTATCCGCATGATTTATCGGGTGGGGAGAAACAGCGAGTAGCGATTGGCCGAGCCTTACTATCCAAGCCAGATATTTTATTGATGGATGAGCCGTTGGCATCGCTCGATATGCCGCGCAAACGTGAAGTGATGCCTTTTTTGGAAGAGCTGGCTCATAGCGTGCATATTCCAATTCTCTATGTGACGCACAGCATGAATGAAATTTTGCGTCTAGCTAATCATTTAGTTGTGTTAGAACAGGGCGCTGTGCTGATAAGCGGTGAGCTAGAGCAAGTGTGGTCTTCAAATTATATGCGTCCTTGGCAATCATTTGCCGACCAAAGTAGTCTGTTTTCTGCCCACATCTGCCAGCACAACAAAGATTATGCGCTCACACAGGTCTCGCTTGCAGATGATGTCAAACTTTGGGTGCAATATGTGGAAGGCGAGGTAGGCTCTGCACTGCGATTACAGATCCGTGCAAATGATGTTTCGGTGGCGCTTGATAAGCCAAACCGGACGTCAATTCGTAATATTCTGCCTGCGCAGATTTGCCAGCTTGAAAAGCAGCCTCAAGGTACTGATAAACAGAGTGTGGGGATAAAACTCAAGTTAGGCGAAGGGTGTTACCTGTGGGCTACGGTAACCAAATGGGCGGCCGATGAGCTACAACTGGATGTTGGTGATTCGCTGTATGTGCAAATTAAAGGCGTGAGCGTGTCGCAGCGTGATATCGTCTTAACGCATTAATGTTTTTCATTATTAATGTATTGATTCAATAACCTAAGCCTCTCTTATCTCGAGTTCAGGTTCAATAGAAAAAGCCGTCATATAAAATTGACGGCTTTATGCTCAATGGTGTGCGTTTTATTTTGCAAACACGTCTTTAAAATCGCGTTTTAGAATCGGGTCGCGGCGTGCTTTTTTGATCTGTTTAACCATATCTTTCACACAGTTATGCAGCACTTGATCAAGAAGCTCTGCTCGGTACTCTTCTTTATCTTGGTCTGTCATCTCTTTCGGTAAATTCAATGTTGGGAACTCCTCCATGACATTGACACCAGCAAAAGCTTGGCTGACAGAGATCAACGCATGAAACTGTTCAAAATTATCCAACACATTTTGCGCACTGGCTGGTAGAGAGTTCCAAGACTCGCGTACCGCTTCTTCAGAGACTTCATGTATAGACACGACCATGTAGTACATCTCTTGTGGCACTTGATCAAATTCAATTACTTGGCGCAATTCTGGCGAGATGGCGTCTAAGTCCACTACAGGTTGTTCGGTTTGCTTTACTTCAGACATGAAGATATCTCTTTAGGGGAAAAGCTACATGCTAAAAATTTATAGCGAAAAGTCAATATTGTGCGCAAAATTAAACAAAGAAAGTGAATAAATCTATGTTATACGTAAGCATATGATTGAAATTTAAAGGGGTTACAGATGGTAAG
>NZ_CAWNIB010000116.1:0-5457 GCF_963874405.1 Vibrio sp. V08_P9A1T1 | reverse complement strand
ATTGAAAGAGAGTAAAGTTCTTCTTGATTGGCATCGAAGAAAATGAGGGCTTTTTTTCTAATTACTGGACATTTTAATGTGGCGGTTTGAGATAAAAATAAAGCCTCAAAATTAATTTTGAGGCTTTATGAAGGAAGGGATGCTTAAAAAATTAGCTTTTCATTAACTCAAGCAAATCTTGTTCGCTGCGAATTTCGATCCCTAGTTCTTGCGCTTTTACTAATTTTGAACCGGCCGCTTCTCCGGCAAATAGTATATCGGTGTTTTTAGAGACGCTTCCCGTTACTTTTGCGCCAAGCTCTTGTAGCGCCGCTTTCGCATCACTTCTAGAGAGTTTCGACAAGCTCCCCGTCAAAACCACCACTTTACCAAGTAAAGGGAGAATCGCATCTTGGCTCGGCTTTTCGATATTAGGCCACTGGATACCGAGTTCGATCAATTCATTAATCACCCGTTGGTTTTTATCTTGCTCAAAAAAAGATGTGACATGACTCGCAACGATAACTCCAACATCTTGAACTTCAAGTAGTTCTTCATGGGTCGCTTGGCGAATTTTGTCTAATGACCCGAAATGGAGCGCAAGATTCGCCGCCGTCGCTTCCCCGACTTCACGTATGCCCAATGAATACAAAAAACGGGGTAATGTGGTCATTTTGGCGGCATTCAGTGCATTAACGATATTTTGTGCTGATTTTGGTCCCATACGCTCTAACACCGTTAGCTGCCCTGCTTTTAGACGGAATAGGTCCGCGGGCGTGCTCACCATCTCTTTATCAACAAGCTGCTCAATCACTTTTTCGCCTAAACCATCCACGTCTAACGCTTTGCGAGAGACAAAGTGCTTTAATGCTTCTTTGCGCTGAGCTTGACACACTAACCCCCCTGTACAACGGGCGACAGCTTCACCTTCAACACGCTCAATGTCAGAGTTGCACACCGGGCAGTACTGCGGGAAAACAATATCGACCACTGTATCAGAGCGTCTGTCTAACAACACAGAAACAATCTGTGGGATAACGTCGCCTGCTCGACGAATAATAACGCTATCACCAATTTTCACGCCTAGGCGCTCAATTTCATCAGCGTTGTGTAATGTGGCATTGCTGACGGTGACTCCCCCCACAAATACAGGTTCTAACTTCGCAACAGGTGTAATAGCCCCGGTACGGCCCACTTGAAATTCAACATCGTTCAGGAGCGTTATTTCTTCTTGGGCGGGAAATTTATAAGCAATCGCCCAGCGAGGCGCCCGCGCGACAAAACCGAGCTTTTGTTGCAGTTCAATATCATCAACTTTAATCACCACGCCATCAATCTCATACGCGAGTTGAGCGCGACGAGTTAAGATACTTTGGTAGTACTCTTTCACTTCATCCATTGAAGAGACTAGACGTGTTTCAGGGCACATCGGCAGCCCCCACCCTTTTAACTGCAAAAAGCGCTGATAATGACTGCTTGCTAACTCAGCGCCTTCAATCACACCAACACTGTAAGCATAAAAATTCAACGGCCTTTGAGCTGTGATTTTTGAGTCGAGCTGTCTCAAGCTCCCTGCGGCCGCATTTCTTGGGTTAACAAAGGTTTTTTCACCTTTTTTGAGTGCTTGTTGGTTCAATCGCTCAAAACCGGCTTTAGGCATGAACACTTCACCACGAACTTCTAAACGAACGGGCCACCCTTTTCCCTGTAACTTCAGTGGAATAGCACTGATCGTTCGCACGTTTTCCGTAATATTTTCACCGACCGCGCCATCCCCACGCGTGGCGGCTTGTACTAACACACCATTATCGTAAAGCAAACTCACGGCTAAACCATCAAGCTTAGGTTCGCAGCAAAAAGCGTTAAAGTGGGCACTCGGTATCCGGTCTTGCATCCGCTTGTGAAAGGCATCAAGCTCTTTCTCATCAAACACATTATCTAAAGAGAGCATTGGAATTTCATGAGTCACCTGGGCAAAACCCTCTAAAGGCTTACCTCCAACACGCAAGCTGGGTGAATCCGCTGTGACTAACTCCGGATACTGCGATTCCAACTCAAGCAGCTCACGCATCAAACGATCATACTCAGCGTCAGGAATTTCAGGGTTATCTTCTACATAATAACGTACAGCATGATAATGCAGCGTCTCACGAAGTTGGCTTAATTTGTGTTCTATTGTTTGCATCATAATTCTCTCGGATCATGAAAAAAGGCTCCGACTAGGAGCCCTTAATGGTCGATGTTTATTCTACGCGTTGCGTGCGCTTTTAAACTCTTGGATTTGGCGTCGGTAGGCAGCCAATCGATCTGGCGTCATTAAATTACGCGCATCATCCAATACATTACCACCTAAATCATCGGCGATTTGCTGAGCGGTTTTAAGCATTAATTTGAAATTTTGATCAGGCTCGCCGTAGCAAGGCAGTGTCATGAAGAATGAGATACCGCGAGTAGTAAACTCCGCAGGATCATGATGTGCCAATGTACCGGGTTGCATCATGTTAGCAACACTAAACAGCACTTTCCCAGTACCTGACAGATCGGCATGCCGGTGGAAAATATCCATCTCACCATAAAGAAGGCCGTTTTGCTGCATACTGTCAAAAAGCTTAGTGCCGACAAAGGGATCATTTCCCGCACAATGCACATTCAGCACAATAACTTCCATTTCGGCTTCTTGAACGTCGGATTTTTGATTATCGTCAGCAACGACATCATCTTGTTCACTGAGACTTGAGGATTCGGTTTTCATCGATATTGAGGGCACATCATCGAGTTCATCAAGCACATTTTCAGGTTCAAAACTTGGTGAATAACCGTCAATGAGAGGGTCAACCGCTTCACTAAAATCTGGCTCTTTACGTACTTTGCGAATAATTTCGAAATCATCTTCCGGAGCAAATGAACGCTGGGTCGCAGATTGTGTATCATCGTGATCAACATCAATTTTACCAAGAGGCTTATCCTCAAACTTGGACTTCCCTTCTTTCTTACTGGTCCAAAGACCATGAAATAGCAACGCGGCTATCGCTAGCGCGCCAACAATTATGAGTACGAATCGCAATTCCTGCATGTTTCACTCTCAGTTTCTCGATGCATGGTTATTCTCAGCTTTACCAGCTTGAATTGAACGTGTCACCAACGTGGGTTATATCGGTCTATCGGGGTACTTTACCAAAAGTTTGTACCGATTTAGAACAACTTAATGTGAGAAGTTCAATACATGATGTGATTTTCACCACGCTTTTCTTCTTCGGCAGGTTGAGTAGAATAGCTTTTTAGTATTGATTAACAGATATTCACATGGATAACGGTATGACACTTAAGCAACGTTCAGGTTTTGGATACTTCTTTTTTGGTCTAGAGCTAGCACTGACCCCCGGCATTCGGCGCTTTGTGATTCTGCCATTACTCACCAACATCATTCTCGTCGGCAGCGCTCTTTTTTACTTATTCAATCATCTCAATACGTGGATAGAACAGTTTATTGGTCAAATCCCTGATTTTTTATCTTGGCTAAGTTACGTTTTATGGCCATTGCTCGCGATCACTATCTTAGCCACGTTCTCCTATTTCTTCAGTACGCTGGCTAACTTCGTCGCTGCACCATTTAATGGGCTACTCGCAGAAAAAGTGGAAGAAAGATTAATTGGCGCTCCAATCAACAGCGATGGCATCTGGTCTATGGTCAAAGATATCCCACGTATCCTCGCAAGAGAGTGGCGAAAATTAATCTATACCTTACCCAAAGCAATCGGTTTGTTCTTATTGCTCCTAATTCCTGCCTTAGGACAAACCTTAGGCCCTTTGCTGTGGTTCATCTTCACTGCATGGATGTTAGCCATCCAATACTGTGACTACCCATTTGACAACCACAAAGTGAGCTTTAACCAGATGAGACACAATTTGAAACAAAAACAGACCAAGGCGTATAGCTTTGGTGTTTTAGTGTCGATTTTTACCACCATACCCATTGTTAACTTAATCGTCATGCCAGTTGCTGTATGCGGTGCAACAGCCATGTGGGTTGGTGAATTTAAAAACAAACTGCAGTGATGGTGCGAGGGAGATTCAACCTGCATATCCCTCTATAAGTTATAACTTTTTAATCCTTTTACGTTTTAAGGTTAACACCTATTCTGCATCTGTATCCACTCACGTGTCTTATCAGACAGCCAGGCACATATAACGTGTGTAATAAAGGAATATCGCAATGAGCAAAATTTACGAAGACAACTCTCTGACTATTGGTAACACTCCTCTTGTTCGCTTAAACAAAGTCAGCAAAGGTAAGGTACTGGCGAAAATTGAAGCGCGCAACCCAAGCTTTAGCGTGAAGTGCCGTATCGGTGCCAACATGATTTGGGAAGCAGAAAAAGCTGGCACACTGAAACCTGGCGTTGAACTTGTAGAGCCAACCAGCGGTAACACCGGTGTTGCTCTTGCATTTGTTGCAGCTGCTCGTGGTTATAAGTTGACACTTACTATGCCTGAATCAATGAGTTTAGAGCGCCGTAAACTGCTTAAAGCTTTAGGAGCCAACCTTGAACTCACCGAAGCGGCGAAAGGCATGAAAGGCGCAATTGCTAAAGCAGAAGAAATTGTTGCCAGCAACCCTGAAAAATACTTGTTGCTGCAGCAATTCAATAACCCAGCCAACCCACAAATCCACGAAAAAACAACAGGGCCGGAAATCTGGGATGCAACTGATGGTGAGATTGACGTGTTCGTTGCAGGTGTCGGAACCGGTGGTACTTTAACGGGCACAAGTCGCTACATTAAGGGCCAAAAAGGCAAGGCTATCATCTCAGTTGCGGTTGAACCTGCGGAGTCGCCAGTCATTGCTCAAGCACTTGCTGGGGATGAAATTAAACCTGCACCACACAAAATCCAAGGTATAGGAGCGGGATTTATTCCTGGCAACCTCGATTTATCCCTCATTGACCGTGTTGAAGCCATCACTTCAGAAGAAGCGATTGAAATGGCAAGGCGCCTCATGGAAGAGGAAGGAATTTTGGCTGGAATTTCATCAGGCGCAGCGATTGTAGCAGCGAATAGATTAGCAGAACTACCTGAATTTGAAGGAAAAACAATTGTAGCGGTACTACCAAGCTCAGGTGAGCGTTATCTGAGCACCGCACTATTTTCTGGCCTATTTACCGAGAAAGAGAACCAACAGTAATAGGTGGTTAAATCAAATTTTCGTTTAAAAAAGCCCCATACAGGGGCTTTTTTGTTGATCCTTGCCTCACCTTTGGTAATATCACCTCGTTTTATTTTAAGCTTCGAAATAAAGAAGTCAGAAACGTATTAACTATAATGACGAATGACAACATAGATTGAAATCGTGATTATGAAATTTAAATCAGTATCAGCTATGACACTAAAACAGCGTTACTCTGCTAGCAGAACCGTTGATTAGCAGTTAAGCTGTTCTGGTGAAGAAACTAACAAAAAATAAATCAATTGGGGTATATA
>NZ_CAWNIB010000115.1:0-5466 GCF_963874405.1 Vibrio sp. V08_P9A1T1 | reverse complement strand
GTTTCACGTTGCAAAATACGGTTGATATCGGGCAACTGAGGAACCTGATCTTTAGAGAGTTGCAGCATCGCTAACCCATCCAAATAGGCTTGGCATGCTCGCTGCTCAACGACGGTCTCTTGACGTGCGATCAGATCATACCAAATCCGATCCTCTTCGTTACTCCAGTCAATGAAACCTTTGCTATTTAATGGCTTAGAATGATACTGCGTCATACCACAACCTTTTAACAAACCGATTACATTAAGCCTATCGCCTCGTGAAAAGTCTGCCAATCTTAGGCTCGACATCTGACGACGCTCACGCGTAACAAATATTTTACATTTATGGTTTTTTTACTTAGATATCATGGATATGATTATGGCCAACCCGTTTGACTTTACGGCGTTCGCCGACAACACTAAACAGTGCCAACAGATCAGAAAATAAACGGATATATACCCACTTGTTAGGGTTGTAGGGAACGCGATTATGTTTGAAGAAAATTTGACGCCGCACACACCGCTTTGGGTCCCTAGCCAAGACCGCATCAAAGCGTCCAATTTAAACCAGTTTATTGAGCACATTAATATGCAAGGTGAGGCGATAGAAAGCTACTCACAACTGCATCTCTGGTCCGTTGCCGAGAGAAAACAATTTTGGTTAGAAGTGTGGCAATTTTGCGATGTGATCGGCTTTCGTGGTAACTGCATTTACGGTGAGGGGATTGCGAGATGGGACGACTTCACCGCCGCCAGAGACACAATTTGGTTTCCCCAAGCACAATTGAACTACGCGGAAAATCTGCTCTCTTATGCGTTTCAACAACCGGAAGGCATTGCCGTTTGGTTTAAAAATGAAAATGGGCAAAACAAGAAGCTAACATGGCAGCAACTCAGTGATCAGGTTTCTATTATCCAGCAGTGGTTAAAACAAAATGGAGTTGAAAAAGGTGATGTTGTCGCCGGTTACTTACCCTATATGACCGAAACTTTAGTGGCTATGTTAGCGACTACTAGCTTAGGAGCCGTTTGGACATCAACCTCTCCTGATTTCGGAGTCGACAGCGTAGTAGAACGTTTCGGCCAAGTACAACCCAAAATTTTATTCTGCTGCAATGGGTATACTTTTAATGGCAAAACCCATCTCATGGAAGAAAAAAACGGTCAGATTGCCGATGCTATTTCGAGCCTACACAACATTTGTCAGATCGAATATTTACAGCAACGCTCACTCACGGCTGATTTTAACGACGCTTTTTCTGATTGGAATGCGATTCTCGCAAGTTACCTTCCACGTGGGCTACGCTATGAACGCATTGGCTTCAATGACCCACTGTTTATCTTGTACTCATCAGGTACGACAGGTAAACCCAAATGCATCGCCCATTCGGTTGGCGGTACGATTTTAAATCATCTCAAAGAGCATCAATTACACTGTGATATTCAACCGGGCGATCGTGTGTTTTATTACACCACTTGTGGGTGGATGATGTGGAACTGGCATGTTTCGGCGCTCGCTAGCGGTGCTACGTTGGTTATTTATGATGGTAGCCCAATGTATCCGCAACCGGGTGTATTGTGGGATTTGGCAGAAGAAGCCAACATCACTTTGTTCGGTACATCGGCCAAATATTTAGAAGCACTGCAAAAAACAGCGTATTCACCGAGCGATTACTACCCTCTCTCCTCACTGAAAACATTGTGTTCAACAGGTTCGGTTTTGTACCCAAAACAGTTTGATTATGTATACGCCAACATAAAAGCGGACTTACACCTCGCCTCTATCTCGGGTGGAACCGATATTTGTGGCTGCTTCGTGCTTGGCAACCCCATATCGCCGGTGTATCGAGGAGAATGCCAAGGCGCAGGCTTAGGACTTGATGTCGCCGTATTTAACGACCTTGGTCAACCCGTGATGCAACAACGGGGAGAGTTAGTCTGCCGCAACAGTTTCCCTAATCAACCCATCGGGTTTTGGCATGACGATGGCCAACGTTATCACGATGCGTATTGGAGCAAGTTCTCTGGTGTATGGCACCACGGTGATGAAGTTGAGTGGACCGACAATGGGGGAATACGTTTTTATGGGCGCAGTGACACCACCTTAAACCCTGGAGGTGTGCGTATCGGCACGTCGGAAATTTATCAGCAAGTAAATAGCTTGCCTGAAATACAAGATTCGGTCGCAGTGGGTCAGAAAATCGATAATGATGAGCAGATCATCCTTTTTGTACAACTGGCTCCACAGTGCGAACTCAACACCCTACTGGTGAACACCATCAAACAGCGCCTAAGAGAAAACTGCTCCCCTCGTCATGTACCTGCGCAGATCCATTCCATCAGTGATGTCCCGCGCACCAAATCCGGAAAACTGGTAGAACTCGCGGTGAAGCAACTACTTCATGGCGAGACAGTCAAAAACTTAGGTGCCATTGCCAATCCTCATGTATTAGAAGAAATCCACGCGCTGTTTACATAAACACGATTCTCGAAATAAAGGCGATGGAAGTTGATGTAGGTACATAGCGGTAAATATTTCGGCAGCTTGTCAAATAACCCGCATCTTTTCGTGTAATTTGTCAGTATGTCAGTGATATGCTTTTGAAAAAGTTTGGAGGAACCGCCTTTATTTATGGATTATATTCACCTTTCAAGAATCAGTTTAAAACACTTAACAGCGCTACACGTCATGCTCAGTACCTGCAGCGTCACGCAGACAGCAGCCCAGCTCTGCATTAGCCCTTCAAGCATCAGTAAAAACTTGTCGCAATTGCGCATTCTCTTGGAAGATGAACTATTTTATCGTGACGGTACACATTTGATACCTACCCCTTTCGCGCTACAAATGGGCCCCACTGTCCATTCAATCCTCTCTAGCATGAATGGATTGCTGCATCACTCAAATTTCGAACCTCAACATTATCAGGGGAAATACCGCCTTGCGATGCGAGAAAGTGCCTTTGAGTTGTTTGCTCCTATTTTGACAAACGTAATAAAAAATCATGCACCGCAAGCTTCCTTTACTATCTACTCGAAAGATCACTATGGCTTCGACGCCCTGCAAAGCGGGCTGATTGATTTCGTCATTTTGCCACACGATATCAGCCAGCCCCCAACGCGAGATAAAGAACTCGTGTGGGAAGTGATTGCTCACGATGAAATGGTCTGCTTAATGCGTAGTGATCATGCTTTAGCCAATGAAGTACTCACTATCGATCACTACCTTGCTCAATCGCATATCGGCATCATGGACAAAGAGCTGGCTGAACCTTTTTTTGAACAGAATTTAGCTCAATCTCATCGAGCTCGTCATGTTCCGGTTGTTGTTGCTGACTTTGGTGCGGCCGCCATCTTATGCAAACATACTGACTCACTCTTTACTTGCTCCAAACGCTGGGCGGAACAAGCGATGCAAGCTAGGGAGTTGCTCATCAAACCATTACCTTTCAATTATGGGAAAGTGGCTTACAGCTTAGTGTGGAACAAGCCCAGTATGAACGACCAAGCTTTGAAATGGTTGTGTGATCAGCTCAAAAAACCACACTGAACTGATGTTTGTGAATCAACATTGAAAATTTAGCTCAATGCTTAAAATAAAGAAGGCCAGCACTATTTTGCGCTGGCCTTCTTTATTTATCTTCTGATGTGCTTTTATTTTTGCTTAACCCTAGCCATGAGTTATCAGTCAACAAACAGAATTATTCGTGATCAATGCCTTATAGTCTTCTGTGGAGTGACTATCATGACACTTATCAACAAGCTAGAGCTTACGCAAGTTGGTCATTATGGAACAGTGAAATAATGTAAATAAGCCATTCTCAATCTGGAAAACCATCGACTTTATGATGTTATTTCCTACCAATGCCCATCACTACTGGCGCTAGACCTTTTGAATTTTTAATCTCGAACGCAACTGCGGTTTCCACTTGGCTAAAACCTGCGCTTTTCAGTTGTGTCTCAATTTGGTTTTGGCTAAGACCATAGTCAGGATCATCTTCTTCAACCAACCAGTCCCAATGAATAAAAACGCCATGCTCATCTAATAGAGAATGAATGATGGTAAATACTTCATTAAGATTCGGCACAAACGCGCACACAGATGACGCCACAACAAGATCGAATTGTTTGCGAAAGGCAGGATGTTGCGCGACTAGACCACGGGTCAGAAAATCCACCACGGGTTCAACGTTGACCAACTCTTTTTTATCCAACTCTTCAATCATGGCCTCAGAGCCATCGAGCGCGACAATATCTCTGGCATGGCGAGACATCATTTGGCTCAGCAAGCCCGTACCACACCCGAAATCAAGAACATGTTTACCTTCGAGAGTGACCCGTTTCTGCAATTGCTGAAACACATTTTGAGCAAAAAGCGTTGTGGATTCGTCCTGCTCCCACTGAGCCGCACACTCATCCCATTCGTTCGCCATCATGGCCTCCGTGTTACTTCTTGTATTGGGGAAATTTTCCCAAGAATAAACCAAAACTGTGTTACGTTCATAGAGTTACAGCTCAATCTTGACGAAGAAATGATGAACTGGCTTTGATTGGCGAGAAAACCGTCAGTTGGTAGAAGAACATCAGATAGGCAGTGGTACTAAAATTGTTTATGATCAACCCATTATTGTGCCTTAGAGAACGTTATGAACCTTTCTCAAATTGAAGCATTTTTCTCTGTCGCGGACACTGGCTCAGTCTCCGAAGCGGCGCGACAATTAGAATGTAACCGAACCAAACTCAGTATGGCGATTAAAGCGTTGGAGAAAGAGCTCGATACCGCTCTTTTTGTGCGCACCGGCAACAACCTGACTTTATCTGAAGCGGGGAAAGCAATTTATAAAGATTGTGAAAGTGTTTTGGTGACCATTGCGCGTATAAAACACACCTGTACGCAAATATCACGGGGCTTCAACGCCGAGATGTGGATTGCCCGTGATGATTCTCTTCCTGATGCCTTGTGGCAAGATTTTGCACACCAGCTGAATAATCGTTTTCCCGCGACCTCGTTTAACCTTGTATTGGCTTCAAGCGGCGACTTAGCCAACTTGATTGCCACTCATCAAGTCGATTTTGCTTTTGGCGTCGATTACGAAAGAATCAACGACCCGCGGATCACTTATCAACCTTTGGGTAAAATCCGGATGATGTCGGTGTGCAAAAGTGACCACCCGCTAACTAAAATTTCGCGAGTCACCGACGAAGAACTGCGCAGAGCAATGCAAGCCGTGATGGTCTATTTAAACGAAAAAGATAACCCCGAATTACAACCTTTCTCTCGTCGCTACATTGGCTTCTCCAGCTTCGATTACATGCTCAATACCATCTTGACTGAGAATGCATGGGGCGTATTGCCAGAACCTTTAATTCGCCACTTCCTACGTGAACAAAAACTAACGGTGATTAAGCACACCTACGGTCTCACTCAAGAAGATTACTGCATGTTTACGGCCACGGGCATGGCCGAACACCCTGGCATGAACTGGTT
>NZ_CAWNIB010000114.1:0-5625 GCF_963874405.1 Vibrio sp. V08_P9A1T1 | reverse complement strand
TTATAAAAAAGGAGCTTGAAATGAGAGGGCTAGATTACAAATGGATTGAGGCATTAGATGCGGTGTTGCAACAGGGGAGCTTTGAACGAGCGGCCGAAAATCTTTATATCTCTCAATCCGCCATTTCTCAGCGGATCAAACAGTTAGAGAAATTCATTGCTCAACCGGTCCTGATTCGAGAGCAGCCACCAAGGCCCACGCTGGTGGGGAAAAAATTGCTAGGGCTGTATCGTCGGGTGTGTCTGCTTGAAAATGAACTAGTGCCTGAATTGATGAATGAAGAACATTCGCGGCCCGTCTCAATAGCCATCGCCACTAATGCAGACAGTTTGGCCACTTGGTTACTTCCTGCGTTATCTAATACGATGAAAACGCGGCAAGTTGAGTTGAACCTGACGGTTTTCGGTGAGTCGCGTACGATTGAAAAAATTAAAAATGGTGAAGTGGCTGGCGCAATAAGCTTAGAATCGCAAGCTATCCCGGGTTGTAATGCTGATTACTTAGGCCGAATGGACTATGTGTGTGTTGCCAGCCCGGATTTTTATCAGCGTTATTTCTCTCAAGGTGTGAACTTTCATACCTTAAAAAAAGCACCAGCGGTATCGTATGATCAGTATGATGATCTGCATAAAAAATATTTGCATGATCACTTCAATGTGCCAAGAGATGCCGTCATAAACCATACCGTGGGTAGTTCAGAAGCTTTTGTTAAATTAGCCCTATCTGGTGCGGCGTATTGTCTGATCCCTCGCTTACAGATCGCACAAGAGCTTGAAATAGGCACTTTGATTGATATCACGCCAGGTTTTATCTTAACCAACCGTATTTATTGGCACCATTGGCAATTAGAGACAGGTATATTGCAGGAAATTTCTCAGGCCATCATTCAATATGCTCGCCAAGTGTTGCCGCAATAAAGGAAGCTCAACGTCAGAGTTGTGTCATTTCATAAGCTATTAACTGTGCTTATATAGAGTATCGCCTATGATGTATTCACCCATTTGAGTAAGGTAACTCCCATGAAATTAATGACAAGTGTAACGCTATTATCTGGATTGCTCAGTTTTGGTTCTATGGCGCAGGAAATGAATTTTCCTCATCTTTCAACGACAGGTTATGGTGAAGTCGTTGCGGCACCTGATATGGCTGAGTTTTCAGTTAAAGTGGTTGAATCGACGCTGACGGCGGAGCAGGCAAAAAGAGCGGTCGACAAAGTGGTAGAAGCATTTGTGGCGCGTTTGAAAGAATCCGGTGTGACTTCCCAACAAATATCGAGTTCAAATCTCTACCTTGCCCCTCAATATCACTACCCTAAGTCCGGTAAGCCTGAGTTAGTGGGTTATCAAGCAACAAGAAGTGTCACGGTTGAGGTTGAAGATTTAAGCCAGCTTAATCAATACCTTGATGTAGCGCTCGGTGAGGGTATTAACCAAGTCGACAATATTCAACTTAAAGTTCGGAATCAAGAGCAATACCAGCAACAAGCTCGGCTAGCGGCGATTCAAGATGCGAATACCAAAGCACAATCATTGGCAGAAGGATTTAAGTTGAAATTAGGTGATGTGTGGCAGATAGACTACAACTCGCCCAGCGTGCAGCCGATTATGATGCGTGCTATGGCAATGGATGCAAAATCTGAATCCAATAGCTACCAAGACTCGACGCTTATTATTCGCGATAGGGTGGACGTAGTCTATCAATTAAACAACTAAGCCCTTACCTAAGCTACTGATTGGTTAATTTAAAATGGATAAAAACGAGCTTTTACTTCCATAAATTGATTGTATTATTAATCGGTAGCTTTTTGTTTTGTCTATTTTTTAAGATGCTATAATCCGCTCATCACTATTTAGGGTTAATATTTAGACAAGTCATGAGATACACAAAAATAATCAGCATCCTTCTCATCATTTGTTTCTTATTCAGCGCAATAGTGACTGGGTATTACTATCAGCGCTACCAAGAAGTGAAAGACAACGCAACGCAAAATACGGTAGCGGAGGCGTTTGATCAACTCAATGAAAGTGAACATCAATACCGGGGTTTGAAAGCCCAAGTAGGCTCCATTGTTGATTTACTTAGTCGCAGTCAAAGTTTGTATGAATTTATTTTCTCTCCTTCAGAGGCTAACCAACAGAGTCTTGAAAAAAGCTGGTCTTCTGTTGCTGAAAAACAGACATGGTATAGCTCAATTGCGCTTTTAGACGTGTCTGGGCATGAACAACTTCGGATTCATTATTCTGCGACTAATCATTTAGCTTCTAGTGTAAAAACACAGCAAGACAGCTCACATCATGACTACATTGCTTTTGCAGAAAATCTCTCAGAGGGAGATGTGGGTGTATGGGGCATTACATTGGCAGATGCTCCGAGTAGAGCGGCTATACAGCCTATGCTATGCGTAATCACGCCAGTTACCGTATTAGGGGAGCGAAAAGGTTATTTAGTCCTCAATGTTGATATTTGGTCACAATCTTCGCGCTTAACTCATGCGCGTGATCCACAGTTAACTCCTGAGCTTATCGGCGACTCCGGTTTCTACTTGTCTTCTAGCGATAAAACCAAATTATTTGGAGACTTATTACCGTCCAATCAATACGAGAATCTTGCACTTCTGCTACCGAAAACTTGGCAGCAGATGCAGACAACTCCTTCTGGCTATGTATTCGAAAATGGCAAGGTTACGGTTTATAAAACCCTTAAATTTGCTTCATTGAAACCTGTTTTTTTGATGATTCAACTCACCGATGAGCAATTAGATCATCGAGCGAAGCGTGATGTCAACGATTTAATCAAAGAGGCTTTTTTCGTCTTCTTCGTTATACTCATTTTTGCGCTTCCCATGGTTTCCATGGCATTGCATTACCATCATCGAAGTATTGAGAGCAAACTGGCAAGAGCAGCCTTGAATGGTATGTCTGCAGTGATGATCTCAGACAGAAAGCACAAAGTGATGATGGTTAATGGCGAATTTGAAAAGATTACCGGTCTGACTATTGACGAGATAAAAGGCAGTAACGCATTAAAATTACTGCTCAGTCCAAATGGTATGGAGTTTATGCTCGAGGTACTTGAGGAGGTATCGCAGCAACATTTCTGGGAAGGTGAAGTAGAAATGGTCAATACGCAAGGTGAGACACTAACCGCCATCATGAGAATTCAAGCGATTAAAGAGGCGACTAAAGTCAGTTATTATATTACGTCTTTAGTCGATATTACTCAGCACAAAGAGCTTGAAAACCGATTACGAGAATTGAGCGAAAAAGACGCGTTAACTCAGCTATGGAATCGGCGTAAATTTGAAGCAGAATTGCAGCATCATACGCACATCATTCAACGTTATCCCGAAAGCCATCATGTTTGCCTCGTCTTAATTGATATTGATTACTTTAAACGAGTGAATGATGAACAAGGACATGATGAAGGTGATCGCGTCATTATTAAAGTTGGTGAGATTTTGAGCCAAACATTGCGTGCCACCGATTTTCTGGCACGTATTGGCGGTGAAGAGTTTGCGATTATTATGCCGCACACTTCTGTAGAAGAAGCCGAGATTGTTCTAGACCGATTACGAGTAGCGGTAGAGCAAAGCCTCACCGTGACTATCAGCGCTGGCTTTACTGACTTAACCGCAGATGGTAAACGCTCGTATAAATGTGCTGACATTGCTTTATATGAGGCGAAAACCTTAGGACGAAATCGAATTTCACTGTGTAAAAGCAGTGATGATCTTGCTTAAGGCATACCGTAAAGAGTGATGGGTTTGGCAAGTAAAGCGTAAATAGCGAAAATAAAAAAATCGGGGCAAGCCCCGATTTTTCTGTTTCTAGCTTACGTTTCTATTATAGAACGTGAACAGAAGCTGTGTTGGTTGTACCTGAAGCAACAAGAGCACCAGAAACCATTACTACGATGTCACCCTTCTTGCCTAGGCCAGAAGCCAGTGCAATCTCTTTACCATTGATGTAGAACGCATCAGTGCTGTCGATAGTATCAACAACAACCGGTGTTACACCTTTAGTCAGAACAAGTTGAGCGGCCGTTTTCTTGTTAGTGGTTACGGCAATGATGTTCGCCGTTGGGAAGTACTTACGCACTGAACGAGCTGATTTACCCGCTTCAGTTGCGACCACGATAAGTGGAGCCGCCAATTTCTCAGCAGTATCTACCGCACCTTTACATACGGCTTCAGTAATGCGTAGGCGTGGGCTGTCTAAACGAGAACCCAACTCAGCTTGTAGAACGCGGTCTGTACGAGCACAGATTTGCGCCATGATAGTGACCGCTTCAACAGGGTATTTACCTTTTGCTGTTTCGCCAGAAAGCATCACTGCATCTGTACCATCCATTACCGCGTTGGCTACGTCGCCAGCTTCTGCGCGAGTTGGACGTGGGTTCTTGATCATTGAATCAAGCATTTGAGTTGCTGTGATAACCACTTTACGTGCGCGGTTACATTTTTCGATCATCATCTTCTGTGCAAAGATAACTTCTTCAGCAGGGATCTCAACACCTAGGTCGCCACGAGCAACCATAATACCGTCAGAAAGCTCAAGAATTTCGTCGAAGTTATCAACGCCTTCTTGGTTTTCAATTTTAGAGATGATTTGGATATCTGCGCCACCGTTTGCTGTTAGCAGTTCGCGGATTTCACGTACGTCGTCAGCTTTACGAATGAAAGAAGCCGCAACAAAATCAACGCCTTGCTCACAACCAAATTTAAGGTCTGCTTTATCTTTTTCAGAAAGAGCTGGAAGGTTTACTGAAACGTTAGGAAGGTTAACACCTTTGTTTTCACCTAGCGCGCCGTTGTTCAGCACTTTACATTTCACTTCAGTTTCTGTGGTTGCAATCACTTCCATTTCAATCAGGCCGTCATCAACCAAAATTTTGTTACCTACAGTAAGGTCTTTAGCAAAACCTAAGTAAGTCACGGCAACTTTATCTTTGTTACCAACAACGGTTGCATCAGTAGTGAAAGTGAAATCCTGGCCAGCCACGAGATCAACGTCATCACCATTTTCTAGTTTGATGGTACGGATTTCAGGACCTTTAGTGTCTAAAAGGATCGCAAGCTGTTTACCAGTGTTTTCCATTACTTTACGGAAGTTCGCAATACGAGTGCCGTGTTCTACGAAGTCACCGTGAGAGAAGTTCAAACGCATAACGTTCATGCCAGCATTCACTAGCTCAGTAAGCTTCTCTACAGATTCAGTTTTAGGGCCAATCGTACATACGATTTTGGTCTTTTTCATGGAAGGTTCTCTCCGGTAAATATGATTACAATTTGAAGTTGGTTGAGTGTTCTAGCGTCATCACAAGCGGCAATTTTTCTTATCTATTACCCAACAATATTGATGTGATTTTGTGACATTAGAGCTGAAAGTCTTTCAACAGTTTAGTCATTTTATGACCAAGCATTGTCGATTTTATAGCGTTATTTTGCCACTTATTGAGTTTAAATCGGTTAAGTTGCAAAAGAATAACAGTCAATTCTGTAATTTTTTTTCTTTTCGGCGCGAATTCTACCACCTAATGAGTTCAATATCACTGCCTAAGAATTGTCTTAGGACAAGGTTTTAGCGTGAATTATTAATTTTTTAGATCGAAATAAATAGACAATAA
>NZ_CAWNIB010000113.1:0-5827 GCF_963874405.1 Vibrio sp. V08_P9A1T1 | reverse complement strand
ATTGCTGCGGTTGATGGCCATAACGCTGAAGCGATTAATGCCGCGATTGAGGCTGCGAAAGCTGACCCTCGTCCAACCTTGATTTGCACCAAAACCATCATCGGTTTTGGCTCGCCAAACAAAGCGGGCTCACACGATTGTCACGGTGCCCCTTTAGGCGCTGAAGAAATCAAAGCGGCGCGTGAATTCTTGGGTTGGCCGCATGCACCTTTCCACATCCCTGCCGACATTTACACGCAGTGGGATGCCAAAGAAGCTGGCCAAGCGAAAGAAACCGATTGGAACGCCAAGTTTGATGCCTACGCCGCCGCTTACCCAGCCGAAGCCGCTGAGTTCAAACGCCGCGTAAATGGCGAGTTGCCAGCAGAATGGGAAGCGAAAGCGAGTCAAATTATCGCTGACCTTCAAGCTAACCCAGCCAATATTGCGTCACGTAAAGCGTCACAAAATGCGCTGGAAGCGTTTGGTAAAATGCTGCCAGAATTTATGGGCGGCTCGGCAGACTTGGCACCGTCTAACCTCACCATGTGGTCGGGCTCTCAATCGCTCACGGCGGAAGACTTCTCGGGTAACTACATTCACTACGGTGTGCGTGAATTCGGTATGACTGCCATCATGAATGGTATCGCGCTGCACGGTGGCTTCGTTCCTTACGGCGCAACCTTCCTGATGTTTATGGAATACGCCCGTAATGCAATGCGTATGGCCGCGCTGATGAAGATTCAGAACATCCAAGTCTACACTCATGACTCGATTGGCTTGGGTGAAGATGGCCCAACCCATCAACCGGTTGAGCAAGTGGCTTCACTGCGTTTGACACCGAACATGAGCACATGGCGTCCGTGTGACCAAGTGGAATCAGCCGTCGCATGGAAGTTGGCGATTGAGCGTAAAGATGGCCCATCAGCGCTGATTTTCTCTCGTCAAAACCTAGCGCAGCAGCCACGCAGTGAAACGCAAGTTGCGGATATCGCGAAAGGTGGTTACATCCTAAAAGAGTGCGCGGGTCAGCCTGAGCTTATCCTGATTGCCACTGGCTCTGAAGTTGAACTGGCGGTAAAAGCCGCAGAGCAACTTACAGCCGAAGGTAAGAAAGTGCGCGTAGTTTCGATGCCATCGACCGATGCGTTTGATAAACAAGACGCAGCCTACCGCGAAGCCGTACTACCAGCCGCCGTGACTAAGCGTATCGCTATTGAAGCAGGTATCGCGGATTTCTGGTACAAGTACGTTGGTTTTGGCGGCAAGATCATCGGTATGACTACCTTTGGTGAGTCAGCACCGGCGGATCAACTGTTCAAAATGTTCGGCTTTACGACTGAAAACGTGGTGAAACAAGCACAAGAGCTGCTTGCTTAAGTCTTCTTATTTTTAATGCAAAAGCCCAGCGAGTCATTCGCTGGGCTTTTTTGATCTTGATGTTTATGGTGCTTTCCATTCTTCAGGACAGGCTTGACGTAGCGCGTCGATAAACAGACGCAGTTTGAGCGGATGTCTGCCTGCTGGATAATGACAACTAATTTCAGTGGGTGGCGACAACCATTCTGGCAAACATGCTTGCACACTGTTTGGGTGCGCTTGTTCAAAACCTTTGGCAAACCATGTCGGCAGTAAGCCGATGCCTCTTCCTTTGGCTATCGCATCCGCTTGCATAGCTAAATTATCACTCTGCAAGCGGCTTGTGAGCGCAGGTAAAAGATAGCTGCCGTGAATAGGATGGATGAGAGCCAAGGCTTCTTGGCGAAAAGCGATAAAATCAATCCAAGGATGTTTGACTAGATCCTGTGGATGCTCTGGCATGTCGTTATTGGCAAGATAGTGTGGCGACGCATAAGGTGAATATTGCCAATGGCCGAGCAATTCACGTCTCCAGCCTTGTTGAGCAAACGGGCCAATCCAAATCAGTAAATCAGGCTCAAGATGCGACTCTTCTGCCACATATTGGCTGTAGAGTCGAATGTTGATTTCGGTGTGGGTTTGCATGAACTCATCCAATACGTTGCTCAACCAGCCACGAATTAAGTTCGGATGAACCACCAAGGTCATTTCACCGCTGATTTGGTTATTAAACTCTTGCAGTGCTTCATGGCTTTTTTCTGCTAATTCAAGCAGTTGTTCTGTATAGACTGCAAAAACTTGCCCAGCCTTAGTCAAAGTTAGACGGTTGCCTTGCCGAGCAATTAAGGCTTGTCCGAGATCGTTTTCCAAAGACGCCAAACGTCGACTGAGGGTGGACTTAGGCTGTTCCAGCGCTTTCGCCGCCGCAGTCAGGCTTTTGTATTGACAGAGAGCATGGAAAGCTTTGATCGCACTGAAATCATGCATAAGTAAAATGGCCTTTTAATCTAATCATCACTGTGTTCCATATTCGGTATCGACCATTCCATCTGTCTATCTATCTCAATCATCAAAATTATGAATAATCCACTCCTGAAATTAATAATCATTATCATTTAAAGGAGTGGTACATGTCCAGACTCAATCCGCTGAATGTTGCAATTACTGCAGCGCTCGGGTTATTCACCTCATCACACGTGTTCGCTGAAGAAATTCAATCTTATGAGAAATTAGTGGTGACGGCGGCTGGTTTTGAACAAACACAAGCGCAGGCTCCAGCGAGTATCAGTGTGATTACACGAGAAGAGTTGCAATCACGTTATTATCGTGATGTAACCGATGCACTGCGCAGTGTGCCGGGCGTGTTGGTGACTGGAGGTGGTGACAAAACAGACATCAGCTTGCGCGGTATGAGTTCAAACTACACTTTGATGTTAGTCGATGGTAAGCGTCAATCTTCACGTCAAACTCGACCAAATAGTGATGGCCCAGGTATTGAGCAGGGATGGATGCCACCACTGCAAGCCATTGAACGAATTGAAGTGATTCGTGGCCCAATGTCGACTTTGTATGGCTCAGATGCGATTGGTGGTGTGATCAACATCATCACACGAAAAGATAATCAAGAGTGGTCAGGCAGTGTTCAGTTGGATACGGTTTTCCAAGAAAATCGCGATTCTGGCGATCAGGACGGCGTCAACTTCTTCCTGACAGGGCCACTGGCCGATAATCTTTCTCTGCAGGTTTATGGACAGAGCACCGAACGCGATGAAGATAAGATTGAACGTGGCTACCAAGACAAAAGCTTAAAAAGTTTAACTTCAAAGTTGAACTACCAACTTAATGAGCAGCATGATCTGACTTTTGAAGTGGGCACTTCCGCACAAGATCGCCGAGGCAATGTAGGGTTATCCGTGCCAACGACAGGTTGTAAAGGTGGGTGCGAAGACAGTTTAAACGAATACCGTAGAACCTATATTTCCCTTTCTCACCAAGGGGATTGGGGCGACTATGGTGTGTCGGATACTTATGTCCAACGTGAAGTAAGTAACAATAAAAGCCGTGAGATGGAGATCATCAATACGGTGGCTAAATCAAGCTTAGTGGTGCCATTGACTAACAATACGGCAACCGTAGGCATTGAGGCTTCACATTCAAAGTTAGAAGATTTCACCTCAAATAAAGCCTCTGATTTAACTCAGATTGAAAGCACTCAATGGGCGGCGTTTGTTGAAGACGAGTGGCGCATGACCGAGTCGTTCAACCTAACCTTAGGTGGCCGTGTTGACCACGATGAAAATTATGGTTCTCATTTTAGCCCAAGAGCGTATGGCGTGTGGACCATCAATCCAGCGTGGATTCTGAAAGGTGGCGTGGCTACGGGTTTCCGTTCACCGCAGCTCAGAGAAGTCACGCCAAATTGGGCGCAGGTGAGTCAAGGCGGTAATATTTACGGTAATCCAGACTTAAAACCTGAAACCTCGATTAACAAAGAGTTGGGGTTGATGTACCAAAATGGAGAGGGTCTTAACGCGAGTTTGACTTTCTTCCATAATGATTTCAAAGACAAAATTACCCGTGTTGTGTGCCCAAGCAACGTCTGTACTGCAGGCCCGAACGAGTGGGGCTCTGATCCCACTTATCGAGTGAACGTTGATGAAGCGTACACGCGTGGGGTCGAAAGTACGCTCGGTTTACCTATCACAGAAACGGTTTATTTCAACGCGAGTTATACCTTCACTGACTCAGAGCAAAAAACCGGAAAATATCAAGGTATGCCACTTGAGCAACAACCTGAACATCGCTTCAGCGCTGATATTGATTGGCAAGCGACTGACAACTTGAGCAGTTGGTTGAAGCTGACTTATCGTGGAAAAGAGAGCAACCCAGTCACTGGCCCTTCTCGTAGCAGCTTGATTGAGCCAGCTTATCAGTTCATCGATACTGGCATCACTTACGCGCTTTCTTCTCAAGTAAGCTTGAAAGGTGCGATTTACAATCTACTCGATGAAGAAATTTCATACCAAGAATATGGCTATGTAGAAGATGGACGTCGTTATTGGTTAGGTATTGACGTTAACTTTTAAACCATCAATACCGCAAATGAAATGGCTCCCGTTTGGTGAGCCATTTTTTATGGTCATCTTTCTTGTCGTAGCCGCCGTTGCTTGTACCTTGAGTCCGTTTAGAAACGGAATCTTTTGCGACAACTGATGGCTTGGGGTGTTGCTCTTGGTCGCTATCGGTTACTATCTGTACCACGAAAAAAGTTAAGACGATGGAATGATGCTTAAAGTCGCGATCAATGGTTTTGGGCGTATCGGGCGTAACGTGCTGCGTGCGATATATGAAAGTGGAAAAAGTCAGCAGATAAAGGTGGTGGCGGTGAACGAGCTGGCGCTACCTGATGCCATGGCGCACCTACTACAATACGACACCACTCATGGTCGATTTGGTAAAAAAATCACCAATGATCAAGAGCATATCTATGTTCATCATGGGCTGGATGAGTATGACTCGATTCGAATTTTGCACCTTAGTGAAATCAAACTTCTGCCATGGCGCGATTTAGGCGTTGATATTGTGCTCGACTGCACGGGTGTGTACGGCTCAAAAGCCGATGGTTTGGAGCACATTGAGGCAGGTGCAAAGAAGGTACTCTTTTCACATCCCGGCTCACATGATCTCGATAATACAATCATTTATGGGGTCAACCATGAGACGCTAACCGCAGAACACCGCATTGTGTCAAACGGATCCTGTACCACCAATTGCATTGTACCGATTATTAAAGTGCTTGATGAAGCGTTTGGTATCGATTCAGGAACCATTACCACCATTCACTCGTCAATGAATGATCAACAAGTGATCGATGCCTACCACACCGATTTGCGTCGAACACGTTCCGCAAGCCAATCCATCATTCCAGTGGACACCAAGTTGCACAAAGGAATTGAAAGGATCTTTCCGAAATTTTCTAACAAATTTGAAGCGATATCAGTGCGCGTACCGACAGTTAATGTCACTGCGATGGATTTGAGTGTCACAATTAATACAAATGTGAAAGTTAATGACGTAAATCAAACCATTGTTAACGCATCTCAGTGTACATTACGTGGCATTGTTGACTATACTGAAGCTCCGCTTGTTTCCATCGATTTTAACCACGATCCCCATAGTGCGATTGTTGATGGTTCACAAACAAGAGTGAGCAACGGGCAGCTTGTTAAAATGCTCGTTTGGTGTGATAACGAATGGGGCTTTGCGAATCGCATGCTGGATACGGCACTCGCAATGCAAGCATCCGAGTAGTAGCAGGATGATGGAGATTTATTTATTTTCAGGCTTGAAATAAATAACTCAAATCTCCATATCGATAACCAGTTTGAAGAATTTATAGGCTCGGCAAGGTTGCCGGGTTTCCAAAAACTTTATTTATTAATATTTGAGAGGACAAACCATGTCTGTAATCAAGATGACCGACCTGGAC
>NZ_CAWNIB010000112.1:0-5923 GCF_963874405.1 Vibrio sp. V08_P9A1T1 | reverse complement strand
ATCTCTCAAGTCAATATGCTCTAATTAAAGTCGTCACCATTTCGTCTGAAAACCCTATTAGCGCAGCATAAGGATGTAGTATGCGAACACTTTCGGTTCAATGGAAAATAACCCTTTTAGCCGGCCTTTGCCTGCTAATTACGTCATTGTCTCTCATTGGTTTCTCTGTTTATAACGCAGTGAATAACCAACAAGCAATAAAACAACAAAGTTCAGATTCTGTGATCAATAAATCGCAGCAGTTATTAGAAACTCGGGCGCTGCTCAATGCCACCGAAGTATCTGAATATCTCAGTGAAGCCATGTATCGGGCTCAAATGCTTGCTGATACGGCCTTGTTTTTCAAATCAAATACCGAAGAAAATTTTGGTGAAAGCGAAGCGTTAAGGACATCTTTAGATGAAATGGTTCGCAAGACGGTAGTCAATTATCCCAATGTTCAGGGGGCTTATCTCGTCTTTAAGCCAAATTTGCTCGATAGCGAGGATGACAACTACCAGAATGCTGACTATGTAGGCTCAAATGAAATAGGTCGATTCGCTGCATACTGGATAACGTCCTCCAATGGTGAAAATGTTGTGGCAAATGTATTAAGCGAAGTGGCATTGAAGGATGAAGGAAACAGTGAGCGTTTCGCCTGCCCGTTAACAACCGCTAGTGCATGTATCTCATCGCCTAAAATTGTGATTCAAGACAATGAAACGTTTCTTACTTCTTCTCTCTCTGTGCCCATTTTGATTGATGGCGTTGCGATTGGCTTTTTTGGCATCGATTTAAAACTTAGCCCACTGGTAGCGATTGCACTGAGTTCAGATCAAAGTCTATTTGGCGGTAATGGTAAGGTCTTTATTGTCAGCTTAAATAACACGCTTATTGCGACTGATGAGCGTGAATTAACCTTAGGCGCGCCACTGGCTGATTCAGTCTTGACTACAAAGGAGATCGCCAATCTTCTAGCCGAGGGTAAAGTCCATTCTCAATGGAATTCAGATCGGCAGTGGTTGTCTGTCTTTGCTCCTATTCAGGTGGCGAACCAGACTTGGGGCGTGGTTTTTGAAATGCCGACATCGAGTGTGCTAGCTGATGCCAATCAACTGGATCAGATCATTACTCAACAGGTAGAGAATGGCGTTAGAGCGGAGCTATTAGTCGGCGCATTGCTAGTCTTTTTAGGGCTCGCAATCATTGCGCTAGCTGCCACCCAAATTGTGAAACCTATTCGAGCGGTCGTGGAGCGGTTACAAGATATTGCTTCTGGCGAAGGGGATTTAACTCAGCGGCTTGTCATCAGTAGCCATGATGAAATCGGTGATTTGGCACGCGGCTTTAACCAGTTTTTAGACAAATTACAGGCTATTATTCAGCAGATCGTAGAAAGTGCGAACCAAGTAGCTCAAACGACTGAACAGGCACGGCAGTCTGCCGTACAAACGCGTAGCCGTAGTGAGTCTCAATTTAAAGAGATGGATATGGTGGCGACTGCCTCTGAAGAAATGACACAAACAGCAAGTCTCGTTGTGCAAAATGCCGAGGCTGCGGTGCAAGCCGCTTCGCAAGCTAATCACTCCGCACTGACTGGGCAGGATGTCATCCGTGCCTCTGAAGCTGAGATGCATAAGCTGGTGGTGCGAATGAGTGATGCGGTGCCGGTTGTTGAAGAGTTGGCTCAAAACAATATCAATATTACCGAAATTTTAACGGTCATTGAGGGAATTTCACAGCAAACCAATTTGCTCGCATTAAATGCGGCTATAGAAGCGGCTCGGGCCGGAGATCAAGGGCGAGGGTTTGCTGTTGTCGCCGATGAGGTACGTAATTTGGCCCAGCGGACTCAGAACTCTGTGGGTGAAATACGCAAAGTGATAGAAAAAGTCCAACAAGGTACTGAGGGCGTAGTTGAGGTGATCCAGCAAGGAAACGCGTTGGCAAATGGAACTGCGATGCAAGTCCAAAAGGCCGTTGCTGAATTAGAAATAGTGTTTGAATCCATCTCAGCAATTAACGATATGAATAGCCAGATTGTAAAAGCGGCCCAAGAACAGCAAGCCGTCTCTGGTGAAGTCAACCTCAACCTATCCAATATTCGTGATCTTAGCGCGCAGATATTGACACTGGTCGGTGAATCAGAATCGGTTGGTGCTCAGATAAGCCAACTATCGGCCAAGCAACAACAGTTGGTTGGACAATTTAAAGTCTAACGGCTGGAAAGAGTAAGAAGTAGATGTTTGCTTCTTACTCTCTCGCTGTATCATCCAGTTTACGCAATAAATCCTGCTGTACGATTTTCAGCGCTTCAAGTGCGGTGTGTGGTTCAATCTGATTGGTTTCTAATAAGTAGATGAGATCGACAGCGAGCTTTATCTCTTCAGACGCACCGTCTAGCGGTACAGTAGGATCATTCATTTTATTGGTTTTTCTCCCTGAACGTAATTTGTTTTTCGATCTTAGCCTTAGCTTCTTGGCAACGCTTGAGCCGTTGCTCTACCGTTAATAACGCTTTTTGTGCTTGCTGCTGACTAACAGCAGAAGTTTGCTTGAGTCCGAGTTCTTTTTCTCTCACCATATCCATCAGCCTCCGCTCCCATTCTTGGTGCTGGGCTAGCTCTTGATATAACGCATTGATCGGTTTGCGATAATAGCTGCGATGCTTGGGCTCACTTTTTCTTATCGATACTGTCGATATTTCGCGTTGGATTGCCGCAATTTGTGCAAGCAGTCGATCGGTTAGATATTGAGCTCGTTGACTGGTTAGCCGTTGGCTCTCTTGTTCGCGCACGATGGAGTCAAAGGTCGCTTTTGCTTCCATAACACAAGGGATTAATAAGTGTGCTTTACAGTGGAACAGGCGCTCATCAAACAGAGCCTGATGGTGTTCACCACGAGTTCGGTCAACACTGGCGGCTTGTTGTTTTAACTCTTCAATTAAGGACTTCAATTGAGAAAAATGGTTCATAAGCCTGCAAACCACGCATCATAAGTCAGCTTGATTGCAAGCACACTGACCACACTCACAAACACCGGACGAATAAATTTAGCGCCGAAACGAATCGCTGAATGTGCGCCAACAAAAGCTCCAGCCATCAAACAAACTCCCATAGTCAGTCCCAGCACCCAGTCAATATGCCCCAAAATGGCAAAGGTAACCAATGACGTTACATTACTGGTAAAATTCATCGCTTTAGCAAGGCCAGAGGCCAATAAAATGTTGAGTCGGTATAACGCCATCGAACTGACTGTCCAAAATGCGCCAGTCCCCGGCCCTGCCAGCCCGTCATAAAATCCAAGTATCAAGCCTTGCACATACTGCTTTTTGTGAAGTACAGGGCAGGGAGGCGGGCTGACATTCTGGTGTGCATGTGGTGTTTTATGCCATATCGTATAGATAGCGGCAGCTAGAATAATGAGCGGCAGCACTTTTTGTAGCCAATCGGTGCTGATCGCATCGACAGCAAAAGTACCTATGGTTGCGCCAATTAAGGTGGCAATGAAAGCTCTGACCCAGCAACTTGGTTGAAACAACTTCTTCTGATAGTAGGTTAATGCGGCAGTTGATGAGGCAAATGTTGCCGCTAGCTTATTCGTTCCTAGTGCGATGTGCGGCGGAAGACCGATTGATAATAACGCGGGTACAGTAAGCATACCACCGCCGCCAGCGACCGCATCGATAAAGCCAGCAATAAAAGCAACAAGCGCCAACACAATCAAAGTGGTTGGCTCAACAAATTCCATGAATAAAATCGGCCCTGAGTAATGAGATGAAAGGGCGTAGTGTTAAGCCCTAGCTAATATTCTATTGTTCTTTTAAATGGAGGAAGCGAGTCCAATAATGATTTTCCGTAGCGTTTTGAAACGATTCGGCGATCGAGAATCACGACTCTACCAGAATCACGCTCTTTGCGCAGCAATCTCCCGACGGCTTGGATCAGCTTTTTGCTGGCTTCAGGAACGGTTATCTGAATAAAAGAGTTTCCACCTCGTTTCTCTATGTATTCGGCGTGAGCTTGCTCAACTGGAGAGGTTGGTACGGCAAACGGAATTTTTGTGATCACCAGATTCTCCAAAAGTTCTCCTGGTAAGTCTAGCCCTTCCGAAAAGCTACTGGTGCCAAACATTACGCTCGTTTTACCACACTGCACTAGCATTTTATGTTTATTTAGAGTTTCTGTGCGTGATATTTCACCTTGGACTTGCAGCACCCAGCCTCGTTTAACAAAATCTGTTGATATTTTTTCAGCCACTTCGCGCATTTGCCAGTAAGAAGCAAACAGTACTAAATTAGCTTTGTTTGGCTGAATAAACTCAGCGAGCCGCTCTACCAGATAATCAGTATACTCTTTCGCTTGCGGTTCAAAACGCATTGCTGGAATGAGTAACTCGGCCTGATTTTGATAATCAAACGGTGAAGCGAGTGCTAGGAAACGTGTGCCATCTTCTGCCTTTTCACTGATCCCTGCTTGCGAGCAAAAGTAGCTGAACGAGTTAAGAGCTCGCATCGTCGCGGAGACTAAGATTGCGCCTATGCAGCGGCTCCAGATCTGTTGATCAAGTTGCCAACCAATTTCTAGCGGTGAAACGTTAACAATGAAATCACCTTCACGTTCAGGGTGAATTTCAAGCCAACGTGCCAAAGGGGCTCCTTTTTCTCGCTTGGGCTCCGCCATCAGCAACCATACTTGGGCAAGGTTCTCTAAACGCTGAATATAAAAGCCTAATTCAGTCAGTGCTGGTTCTGCCAACCGAGCGGCGAGTTCGCCTTCTTTAACTCGTTCAGCAATCAAGTCCGCAATTTTAGCGACGGATTGATTGGCTTTTTGAGAGAGCCGCTTCAGGGTTTTAGACTCTTCTTCAAGCCATTGTGGCAGTTCTCCATGCTCAAAACGGTATCGCTTTTCTTCAAATTGTTCGGGTACAAACTGCTTTGTCAGTTGGCTCAAGCTTGGGATAAGTTGTTGCAGTGTCTCTTGCAGTTCGTTACGAAAACGTGCCACTCGTTTTTCTTCGGCTAAGCTTGAAAACTTGGTTACGGATTGATTGAGTTTTTCTAACCAACTTGCTGCGCCTTTCAAGCTTGCGGACGCTGAAGCGTGATCTCGTGCTACATGAGGTAAGTGGTGTGCTTCATCAAAAATGTAAATGGTGTTTTCGGGCTCAGGCAGAATGACACCACCGCCAAGGTCAGCATCCGCCATGACCAAGCTGTGGTTGGCAATAATGACATCGGCTTTATCGAGTTCCGAACGCGCCTTTTGAAAAGGACAATCTCTGTGGCCAGCAAAGCTACCATTACAACTATGCTTATCACTAACAATCAGTTGCCATAACTCATCTTTAATCGCTTTTGGCCACGAGTCACGATCACCGTTCCATTTTCCTTGAGTCAGTTTTTCATACATAGTGGTGAATAATTCAAAGTCTTTTTTTTGTGGCTTTGATTCGAACAGAGCAATTTGTGATCCATCTACCCCACACGCAGCCGCGAGTTTTTCGGTGCAACAGTATCGTTGACGTCCTTTGGCAAGGATAAAAGAGAATTGACGATCAGTGATGCGTCTAAATAAAGGCAAATCTTTGCTGATCAGCTGTTCTTGAAGTGCCACTGTGGCTGTCGAAACAACAACCTTTCTATTATTCAACACTGCAACAGGAACCGCCGCCATTAAATAGGAGAGTGATTTCCCTATTCCTGTACCCGCTTCAGCAATCAAGATTCGGTTGGATTTGTGATATGAACCACACAATGTTTTTGCAATCTCAGCAACAAGATAATTTTGTCCTCGACGAGGAATGAAGTTTTCGAGCTGAAATTGCAAGTTTTGATAACTATCCCGAATGGATTTTTGGATTTTTGTTGTAAGCATACACAGACCTAAATAGCAGAGTGCCGAGTCTAGCACAGTTCACTAAAGGATACGCAGTTCACGAA
>NZ_CAWNIB010000111.1:0-69552 GCF_963874405.1 Vibrio sp. V08_P9A1T1 | reverse complement strand
ACATAAGCAAGGCTCTTCCAGACTATGTTCTATCTATACTTTTGCAGTTTGTAATGCTGAAAAAATCAGCGTTGTTGTCGTTAATTAATCACAAGTACATCATTGATAAACTGCCGAAAAAGTAACGAATCATTTATCTATAAAAGCATTCCGTATTATGACTGAACAATATAATGCTGGGGCCATTGAAGTTCTTAATGGCTTAGAACCAGTACGTCGCCGACCTGGGATGTATACGGACACCGCGCGACCTAACCATTTAGGCCAAGAAGTTATCGATAACAGTGTCGATGAAGCGCTAGCCGGATATGCCTCCAAGGTACAAGTTATTCTCCACGCAGATCAATCACTTGAAGTGATCGATGATGGGCGTGGTATGCCTGTTGATATTCACCCTGAAGAGAAAATATCAGGCGTTGAGCTTATCTTCTGTAAATTGCATGCGGGTGGTAAGTTTTCAAACAAAAGCTACCAGTTCTCCGGTGGTTTACATGGGGTAGGTATTTCCGTAGTGAATGCCCTATCCAAGCGTGTGGAAGTGACCGTTCGCCGTGATGGGCAAATCTATGAAATGGCGTTTGAGCACGGTAATAAAGTCGAGGAATTGACAGTAACTGGCACCTGTGGTCGTCGCAATAAAGGGACCAGTGTCCACTTTTGGCCCGATACCAGCTACTTTGATTCGCCTAACTTTTCAGTGACTCGCCTAATCAATAATTTGCGCGCTAAAGCGGTACTTTGCCCGGGGCTCGAGATCACCTTTAGTGATAAGGTTAACAATCTTGAGCACCGTTGGTACTACGAAGACGGCCTAAAAGATTATCTCGCAGAAGGCGTAAAGGGTTACACCTTATTGCCCGAAGAGCCATTTACGGGTGAGTTTGTCGCTGAAACTGAAGCGGCCAACTGGGCAGTGATTTGGCTACCTGAAGGTGGTGAGATGATCACTGAAAGCTATGTTAACTTAATCCCGACCGCACAAGGTGGTACGCACGTTAACGGCTTACGCCAAGGGTTGCTCGATGCGATGCGTGAATTCTGTGAATTCCGCAACCTGTTGCCGCGTGGCGTTAAGTTAACTGGTGAAGATGTCTTTGACCGCTGTTCTTATGTGTTGTCGGTTAAGATGCAAGACCCACAGTTTGCAGGGCAAACCAAAGAGCGCCTTTCTTCACGTCAAACCGCGGCTTTTGTTTCAGGTGTGATAAAAGACTCCTTTAGTTTATGGCTGAATGAAAAACCACAACTCGCTGAATTACTTGCCGAAGTGTGCATTGCCAATGCGCATCGCCGCATGCGAGCCAGCAAAAAAGTGGTACGGAAAAAAATCGCATCGGGCCCCGCGCTCCCCGGTAAATTGACCGACTGTTCAGTGCAAGACCTGAGCCGCACGGAAATCTTCTTTGTCGAAGGGGATTCAGCAGGTGGCAGTGCTAAGCAAGCGCGCGATCGCGAATTTCAGGCGGTTATGCCACTGCGTGGGAAAATTTTAAATACGTGGGAAGTGTCGGCAGACCAAGTGCTGGCTTCACAAGAAGTGCATGATATCTCTGTTGCGCTTGGGATTGATCCTGATAACGACGATCTCGATGGATTGCGTTACGGTAAAATCTGCATTCTCGCGGATGCTGACTCTGATGGTTTACATATTGCCACCTTGCTTTGTGCCTTATTTACCAAACATTTCCGAGCATTAGTCAAAGCGGGTCATATTTTTGTTGCGATGCCTCCTTTGTATCGGATCGACTGCGGCAAAGAGGTCTTTTATGCACTCGATGATGCTGAAAAAGAGGGCATTTTAGAGCGACTTAGCCAGAAAAAAGCCAAAATCAACGTCCAGCGATTTAAAGGTTTGGGTGAAATGAATCCGCTTCAATTGCGTGAAACAACGATGGATCCAAACACGCGCCGCTTGGTTCAACTGACCATTGATGATGCTGAAGCAACGGATGAGATGATGGACATGTTGCTAGGTAAAAAGCGTGCAGATGACCGCCGCGCATGGTTGCAACGTTATGGCGATATGGCAGAGGTGCAATAAATGTCAACTGAAATAACCTTTGATGGTGTTGAGAAACTGCCGCTGCGTAAGTTCACTGAAGACGCCTATCTCAATTATTCGATGTACGTCATCATGGACCGCGCACTGCCTTATATTGGCGATGGTTTAAAACCGGTACAGCGACGTATTATTTATGCGATGTCGGAGCTTGGACTCTCGGCGTCAGCCAAGTACAAAAAATCAGCGCGTACCGTTGGTGACGTGCTCGGTAAATACCACCCGCACGGTGATTCGGCCTGTTACGAAGCGATGGTATTAATGGCACAACCCTTTTCTTACCGCTATCCACTGGTGGATGGTCAAGGTAACTGGGGTGCTCCGGACGATCCAAAATCCTTCGCGGCGATGCGTTATACCGAAGCGAAACTGTCTAAATTCGCTGAAGTTTTACTGGGTGAGCTTGGACAAGGCAACGTTGATTGGCAGCCTAACTTTGATGGCACAATGCAAGAACCACAAATGCTGCCGGCGCGTTTACCTCATATTTTGCTCAATGGCGTCACGGGAATTGCGGTGGGCATGGCGACCGATATTCCGCCACATAATGTGCGCGAAATTGCCGATGCGACGATTCACCTGATCGATAACCCGGAAGCGCAACTGCACGATGTGATGCAGTACGTGCAAGGGCCAGATTATCCGACCGAAGCGGAAATCATTTCACCTAGAATTGAAATTGAGAAAATATATCGCTCAGGTCGCGGCAGTATCAAAATGCGCGCGGTTTGGCATAAAGAGGGGAGTGATGTTGTGATCACAGCATTACCTCATCAAGTCTCAGGCGCTAAATTGCTCGAACAAATCGCTAACCAAATGCGCGCGAAGAAATTGCCAATGGTTGAAGATTTACGCGATGAATCGGATCACGAGAACCCTACGCGTATTGTTATTGTGCCGCGTTCTAACCGCGTAGATTGTGACTTGTTGATGAGCCACTTGTTCGCATCAACCGATCTAGAGAAAAGCTTCCGTGTTAACTTGAACATGATTGGCTTAAACAATCGTCCTGAAGTGAAAGGTTTAGTGACCATTCTTTCTGAGTGGATTGAGTTTCGTCGCACCACGGTTCGCCGCCGCTTACAGTACCGTCTTGATAAAGTCATGGCGCGTTTGCACATCTTGGAAGGTTTGCTCATTGCTTATCTGAATATTGATGAAGTGATTGAAATCATTCGTACTGAAGATGAACCTAAAGCGGTACTGATGGCCCGTTTTGGTATTAGTGCTATTCAAGCCGATGCGATTTTAGATACCAAACTTCGCCACTTAGCCAAACTTGAAGAGATGAAGATTCGTGGTGAGCAAGATGAGCTTGCCAAAGAGCGCGAAAAATTAGAGCAATTGCTTGGTTCTGAGCGTCGCTTGAACACCTTGTTGAAGAAAGAGATCAAAGCGGATGCTGAGAAGTACGGTGATGATCGCCGTTCACCACTGATTGAGCGTGCTGAATCTAAAGCCTTGACTGAGCGTGACCTTGTGCCAAGTGAAGCGATCACCGTTGTGCTTTCGGAAAAAGGCTGGGTACGTCATGCCAAAGGGCATGATGTGGATTGCCAAAGTTTGAGCTATAAATCCGGCGATCAGTATTTGGCTCATGCTTGTGGTAAGAGCAATCAACAGGTCGTATTCTTGGGTAGCGATGGTCGAAGTTATTCGCTTGAAGCCCACTCGCTACCTTCGGCGCGCAGCCAAGGTGAGCCGATTACGGGTCGTCTCAACATCACAGAGGGCTCGTCTATTCGCCAAGTAGTGATGGGGGAAGAGGATCAACTCTGGTTAGTGGGCTCTGATGCCGGTTATGGTTTTGTGTGTAAAGGTGGTGAACTGCTGTCGAAAAACCGTAGTGGTAAAGCCTTAGTTAATTTGCCTGAGAACTCAGAGGTAATGACGCCGCAGGCCATCGGTAATTTGGAGTCTGATGACATTTTAGCGATCACGAATCAGGGCCGAATGTTGCTATTCCCAATCAAAGATTTACCACAGCTAACCAAAGGCAAAGGCAACAAAATAATCAATATTCCTGCGGCTAAGTCCAAAGAGCGTGAAGAGTTTGTGTCACACTTAATCTCCTTGCCTCAAGGATCGGCTATTACGCTCTATGCCGGCAAACGCAAACTTGGTTTAAAAGCCAGCGATCTAGAAAACTTCCGTGGTGAGCGTGGACGTCGAGGTAGCTTACTGCCGAGAGGGCTACAACGTGTTACTGCGATTGAGATTGAATCAGAACTTAGTGATTCAGATCTTGAGCAAGAGTAAAAGTCTATAAATAAAAGCCCCCTTCGTGAGTTGGGGGCTTTTTTATGTCTCTTTGTTTTTGGTGGCTTAGTTTATTCGCGTAGGTCTTCAACAATTGTCACGGGAAGTTTCATCTCTTCACCTTTACGTAAGATGAGCACATCGACAACGGTACCTGGGCGCAAGTCAGTGACAATTTCCATCACACTCTTGCGACCATTAATTTTTTTACCGCCAATTTTTAGAATAATGTCTCGCTCTTTAAAACCAGCCGTTTCCGCAGGGCCATTGGGGTCAATGCCCAACACAACTATGCCGCCAATATGTTCACTGCCAAGTAAGCGAGATGTTACTGGAGTAATATCTTGCCCATCAATACCGATATAGCCGCGAATCACGCGTCCATCAGCAATGATTTTTTCCATAATGGTGTTGGCTAATTTGTAAGGAATCGCGAATGATATACCATCGGTTTTCATTTCAGTTGCTTGTTGAAACGAAGCCGTGTTAATACCTACGAGCTCTCCTTGAGTGTTGACCAAAGCTCCACCGGAATTGCCTTCATTAATGGCCGCATCAGTTTGGATGAAAGCTTGACGTCCATCGGTACTGACTGATGAACGTTCAGTGGCAGAAATGATACCAAAAGTAGTGGTTTGTCCAAGGTTGTATGGATTGCCAATGGCCAGTACCACATCGCCAACTTTCACCGAGTAATTGGGATTTTGTGGAATAACGGGAAGGTTCGTTCCTTCGATTCGCAAAATTGCGATATCCGTGCGTCGATCTTTGCCTACTAATTGCGCGGCTGCGAGACGGCCATCTTGTAAGGCCGCTACGATTTGGTCGGCTTGGGCTACTACGTGATAGTTAGTAATGATGTACCCTTTCTCGCTCACAATCACACCAGAACCTAACCCTTGAATCGACAGTTTACTGCGATCGCTTTCGGTGTATTTTTGATTGTAAATATTGACTACAGCAGGTGCGGCGCGGCGAACGGCTTGGTTAAACGAAATTTGCAAAGAGAGCGCATTGGGAGACTCTTCGGCCGCGATTTGCGGGAGAACATTTGAACGTAGCGAGGGAACCGCTAGTAAAATAACAACAGCAGCGAGAAGCCCAAGCCCCACTGAACGAAGTAAAAAGTTAAGCATATCTTCCCCAAACAAAACCCGCTATATACTCAGCTTATTTTACACCTGAGCTTGAGAGAGGAAGAATAGCACTACATGATTGAATAAGAAAAGGGCAGCATTCAAATGCTGCCCTGATCGCTCCACAAGCGATTCTCACTAATTAGCGAATAACCAAGTAAATGGTTCTATCACCTCGTTGGATATTCAGCGCAAGTATGCTCGGCTTTTTCTCCAAAATTTCGCGTAATTGTGCGAGGTTTTTCACTCGTTGGCGGTTAACACCAATGATGATGTCCTCTTTTTGTAGTTGATACGCTTCTGCCGCTGACCCTTTCTCTATAGCAGTCACTTTAACGCCAGCGATTGGGTCTTGATCCGTCGTATTGGTTAGTGCCGCACCAGTCAACCCCGAGTGCAGTTGCTCTGCTTTGGTTGTGGTGTTGTTTTCACTCAAGGTTACGTCGAAGGTTTTGCTTTTACCATCGCGGATAACATCGATTGTGATTTTTTTACCTGCACCTAATGTTGCCACTTTGGCTCTTAATTCATTGAAGGTAGAAACGTTTTTTCCATTAATAGCTGTGATGACATCACCCGCTTTGATCCCTGCTTTATCGGCGGCGCTATCTTTGATAACTTGGCTAACAAACGCCCCTTTACTTGACTCATAGCCTAGCGCTTCAGCCAGTTCAGAGGTTATTTCACCCCCTTGAACGCCGAGCACGCCACGTTTTACCTCACCAAATTCTAAGATCTGTTCGGTCAAGTTTTTCATCATATTTGATGGTATTGCAAAACCTATCCCAACGTTGCCACCATTCGGCCCAAGAATCGCGGTATTAATCCCAATCAATTCACCATTGAGATTGACTAAGGCACCACCAGAGTTGCCACTGTTAATCGCGGCATCGGTCTGAATAAAGTTCTCAAAGTTTTCAAGATTAAGTCCACTTCGTCCTAGCGCAGAAACAATGCCGGAAGTCACCGTTTGACCAAGACCAAACGGGTTCCCGATCGCGACAGTGAAATCACCTACACGCAGTTTGTCTGAATCTGCGATACGAATTTGGGTTAAATTTTTTGCTTTTTTGAGTTTGATCAGCGCGACATCGGACATTTTATCGCCACCGACGAGCTCCGCATCGTATTCTCGGCCGTCGTATAGTTTGACGCGAATCTTATCAGCACCATCGATGACGTGATAATTAGTCACAACATAGCCTTTGTCTGCGTCAGTAATGACACCAGAGCCTAATGCTCTAAATGGCCGCTCTTGCGATTGGTCGATTGGGAAGTCAGGACCAAAGAAAAATCGAAACTGCTCGGGTAAACGTTGATGGGAGACTTGAGTTCCCTCAACTGAGATACTCACAACCGCCGGGGTCACTTGCTCTAGCATCGGTGCTAAGCTCGGCAATGGCTCACCACTGACAGAAAAGGGTAGCGCTGCCATTGCGGGTAGTGGGGTGATGATTGAACTTAAACTTAACGATAGAGCGGTTAAAAGAAGTAAAGGTTTTTTCATCATAAGCTCCTTTGGAATAACTGTGTTCGAAGTTTAATATTTGTACGAAAGACAAAACTTCAACACTCTCGTGAGGTTTATGACTCAAAAACCTTTATAAAGTTCATGAATTCAGATTAAACGGCTTTCACCTTAACCACGTCTGCAGAATGAATGATCTCTTTTTTGGGGGTATTAAAAAGCCCTGTTGCGCCATTGGCATAATCTTTCGGTGGCTGTTCCAAAATGTCATCGTTGCTTTTATCTGTATCATTATGCAGAGCGATTTTTTTGATAAATGGGTTATCTTGCTCTGGCATATTCGGCAGAATTTCGGACGATGTTTTGGCCATGTGTTGATACAGTTTTGTATAATCTTTACCTAGTGTATCGAGTATTTCTGCCGCTTGAGCAAAATGATCCGACAATTCTTGGCGTTGTTGTTCCAAACTAAATTTCGCGTTATCTAATTCTTTTTGTAGAGACTTTTGGTTTTTATATTGAGGCGTAGTCAATCGTGAAATGACCATTCCCAACACGGCCCCTACTAGCAAGCCTACAATGGCATATATCCAAGGCATAACAGCTCCTTATTGTTGTTATTTAACATGTTTTTTACCTGTTGGTTACACACGTCGCTTGGACATGTTACTATGACTGCTCTAGCCAATAAAGCGAAATACACGAAATAGCAGTTTCCATTTTCTTTAGTGCAGTAGGCGGTCATGACACCAAAACAGCGATATGAACACGATGTAAAAAAACTCGGTTTTCAACGAGACTCTGCTCAAGAAAGCGCCGTCGATGCGCTGGATTTACTCTACCATCAGTTTCAGGATTATCTTAACCAACCAGTTAAGCCCTCCGCGGTTTGGACCAAATGGCTTGGTCGTCAACCTGAACAGCCTAACTTACCTAAAGGGCTCTATTTTTGGGGCGGTGTCGGGCGAGGAAAAACCTATCTAATGGATACGTTTTTTGAGGCTCTGCCAACCACTCGCAAAATGCGAGTGCATTTCCACCGTTTTATGTACCGAGTTCATGATGAGTTGAAGGCGCTGGCTGGAGTTGAAGAGCCTTTAGAAAAGGTTGCCGATATTTTTAAGTCTGAAACGGAAATTATCTGTTTTGATGAATTTTTTGTATCAGATATTACCGATGCGATGATTTTGGGTACCTTGTTCCAAGCACTGTTTAAGCGCGGCATTATCTTAGTGGCGACATCGAACATTCCACCGCACGACTTATACCGCAACGGCTTGCAGCGAGCACGCTTTCTCCCTGCAATTGCTTTGATTGAATCACACTGTCATGTGTTGAACGTCGATAGTGGCATTGATTATCGCTTAAGAACATTAGAGCAAGCGGAAATTTACCACTATCCATTGGATGAAGCAGCAAGCCACAATTTACAACATTACTATAGGCAATTGGTTGGTGACGAGAAAAAAGAAGCACGCAGTGAGATTGAAATCAATCATCGAACCCTCTCTGTTGTAAAGGCTAGTGATGGTATTTTACATGCGACATTTGAACAGTTATGCCAAACGGCAAGAAGCCAAAACGATTACATTGAGTTGTCCAAAATTTACCATACAGTACTGCTGGCTGATGTGAAGCAAATGGATCGCGCCATCGATGATGCAGCGCGGCGTTTTATTGCGTTGATTGATGAATTTTATGAACGACATGTAAAAGTAATTATCTCCGCCGAAGTGGCGCTGGACGATCTGTATCTGCATGGGCAACTGGAGTTTGAATTCAAACGTTGTCAGTCGCGGTTAATTGAAATGCAAAGTCATGAGTATTTATCAAGGGAACATCTGGCCTAGCTCAATCCGAACACTTTTAAAGCAAAATAAAAAATTCGTGATTTTGTTCAAAAAGAGGTGATTTTTTCTACTGACTTCCCTATAATCCTGCGACCCACCGTTACTGCAGGCCTGTTTCTGTGAAACGAGAGGCCGAGAGAAACCAAACGCTCGAAGGGGCAACTTTGGACTCTTAGACAGTGGGGGCATTTTAATGCTCCTTTTAGTGTAAATTTTATTTAACGGGTTATTATTAGCATGAAAACTTTCGTTGCTAAACCAGAAACTGTAAAACGCGACTGGTATATCGTAGACGCTGAGGGTAAAACTCTAGGTCGTCTAGCAAGTGAAATTGCATCTCGCCTACGTGGCAAACATAAAGCTGAATACACTCCTCACGTGGACACTGGTGATTACATCATCGTTGTAAACGCTGAGAAAGTTACTGTAACTGGTAACAAAGCAGCAGCTAAAACTTACTACCGTCACACTGAATTTCCAGGCGGCTTAAAATCAATCACTTTCGACAAGCTGATTATTCGTAAGCCAGAGATGGTTATTGAGCTAGCGGTTAAAGGTATGCTACCACGTGGTCCTCTAGGCCGTGCTATGTACCGTAAGCTGAAAGTTTACGCTGGCGCTGAGCACAACCATGCTGCTCAACAACCAAAAGTACTAGACATCTAATTGGGGATTTCGAAAATGGCAGAGAATCAATACTACGGCACTGGCCGTCGCAAAAGCTCAGCTGCACGCGTTTTTATTAAACCAGGCAGCGGCAACATTGTAATCAACAAGCGTAGCCTTGATGTTTACTTTGGTCGTCCAACTTCTCGCATGGTTGTTAAACAACCTCTTGAGCTAGTTGAACTAACTGAGAAACTAGATCTATACATCACTGTTAAAGGTGGTGGTATTTCTGGTCAAGCTGGTGCTATCCGTCACGGTATCACTCGCGCTCTAATGGAATACGACGAATCACTACGTCCTGTTCTACGTGCAGCTGGCTACGTTACTCGCGACGCTCGTTGCGTTGAACGTAAGAAAGTTGGTCTGCGTAAAGCACGTCGTAAACCACAATTCTCTAAGCGTTAATCTTTTTTCAAAAGATTCGCTTCCAGTGTTACTGGATTGTGGTTCAAAAGCCCGGTATTTATACCGGGCTTTTTGTTTTTTGGTGTTAGCAAACACTCATTTTTTTAATCACATCATTTGGTTGTTGCTCTTTAATCTTCCTTTTGTGACCTCACGTGCGATTTACTTCACGAATGTTACGAAAAGGTAGCTTTATCTTGTCAAAAAGTAGGGTTTTATTTATGATTTGCCATCAAATAAATACAACTAGATTCGTATTTTGTTAGCCATGCTCTTGATAAGCGGAATAATAATAATCCACAGGGAGCAAATGGGAGAATGTTTGGATGAGCAATGCGCCTTTAAATAACGGTCGCAGACGTTTCTTAACCGCGACAACAGCCGTTGTCGGAGGGTTAGGAGCCGCTGCTGTCGCCGTTCCTTTTATTAAATCTTGGAACCCAAGTGCCAAAGCCAAAGCGGCTGGAGCCCCCGTTGAAGTTGAAATCGGTAAACTTGAAGAGGGGCAAATGGTTCGTGTTGAGTGGCGAGGAAAACCTGTTTGGGTTGTTCGTCGTTCTCAATCAGTGGTCGATGGGCTAAAAGATATCGAAAACCAACTTCGAGATCCTCAATCGGATGAGCAGCAGCAGCCTAATTATGCGCAAAATGCTTATCGATCGATTAAACCTGAATATTTCGTTGCTGTGGGTATTTGTACTCACCTTGGCTGTTCACCTACTTATTTGCCTGATTCTTTTAGTGAACAAGTTCAAGGGGTTAAATCTGGTTTTTTCTGTCCTTGCCATGGTTCGAAATTTGATATGGCGGGTCGAGTTTTTCAAGGTGTTCCGGCACCACTAAACTTGGTTATCCCTCAATATATGTATCTTAGCGATACTCGTATTGTCATAGGATTAGATGAGACCGGGGAGGCTGCATAATGCAAGTTTTACTTGATTGGGTAGAAAAGCGTTTACCTGCAATGAACGCTTACAAAAAACACCTATCTGAATATCCAATGCCGAAAAACTTTAACTTTTGGTATTTGTTTGGATCGTTAGCCATGTTGGTTCTTGTTAACCAACTGCTCACTGGCGTGTGGCTAACCATGAACTATGTGCCATCAGGTGAAGGGGCTTTTGCATCTGTTGAATACATAATGCGTGATGTTGAGTATGGTTGGTTACTGCGCTATATGCACTCCACTGGCGCTTCAGCTTTCTTTGTGGTGATTTATCTACATATGTTCCGTGGCTTAATTTACGGCTCCTATCAGAAGCCTCGTGAGCTGCTATGGCTATTTGGCATGCTGATCTTCTTAGTGTTGATGGCCGAAGCCTTTATGGGATACTTGCTACCATGGGGACAAATGTCCTATTGGGGAGCGCAAGTTATTATCTCTTTGTTCGGTGCAATCCCCGTTATCGGCGATGATTTAACTCTATGGATACGTGGTGACTACGTTATTTCAGGTGCCACTCTGAACCGTTTCTTTGCACTGCATGTGATTGCTTTACCTATTGTTTTATTGTTGCTAATTGTTCTCCATATATTAGCACTGCATGAAGTCGGCTCTAATAACCCTGACGGTATCGAAACCAAAGTACCAAAAGGGTCGATGGGCGATGATTATAAAACGCAGTTTAAATTTCACGACTACTACACCAAGAAATATGACATCATTGATTCGATTCCATTCCATCCTTACGGGACAGTGAAAGATCTTATTGGTGTAGCCGGTTTCTTAATCCTGTTCTGTTATGTGTTGTTCTTTAACCCAGAGATGGGGGGCTACTTCCTTGAGCCGCCTAACTTTGAAGCGGCAAACCCACTAAAAACGCCAGCACACATCGCACCTGTTTGGTATTTCACGCCTTTCTATGCAATTTTACGTGCTGTTCCTGATAAGTTAATTGGTGTGGCTGCGATGGGTGCATCGATTGTGGTGTTGTTCTTATTGCCATGGCTGGATCGTTGTAAGGTTCGTTCTTACCGTTATCGTAGTAAGTTCCACTTAATCAATATTATTCAGTTCACTATCTGCTTTATTGCGTTAGGTGTTTTAGGTGCGTTACCTGCGACAGCCACTTACACAATGCTTGCACGTATATTTAGCGTTGGTTACTTCATGTTCTTTGTTTTGTTGTTCTTCTACAGCAAAAATGAAGCAACGAAACCATTACCAGAGAGGGTGACATTTAAATGAAAAAGTGGATTGTAATTTTGTTTGCAATGCTGCCATCTCTTGCTTTGGCAGCTGGCGCAAATGTACATTTAGATAAAGCAAATAATGATTTAACAGATCAAGCATCACTGCAGCATGGTGCAAAGCTATTCATGAACTACTGTTTTGGTTGCCACTCAACTCAGTACCAGCGTTATGAGCGTGTAGCGAATGATTTGAATATTCCCTCGGATTTGATGAAAGAGAATTTGATCTTTGATCCGAATGCCAAAATTGGTCAACTGATGGAGAATGCGATTCCAGATAAGTCGGCAGCGAAATGGTTTGGTGCACCGCCACCAGATTTAACGCTTGTGGCTCGTGTTCGAGGAACAGATTGGTTGTATACTTACCTTCGCTCATTTTATGCCGATCCTAGCCGGCCCTTTGGCGTAAACAACATCGTATTCCCAAGTGTCGGTATGCCTCATGTGCTTGAAGAGCTACAAGGGATCCCGCAACCAGTTTATGGTACTCATATTGTCAATGGCGAGGAAGTCAAGGCTGTTATTGGTGCCGAGTCTGATGGAACGGGTGAGCTGAGCCAAAGTGAGTATGATCAAGCGGTCCGTGACATTGTTAACTTCCTTGAATATTCAGCAGAACCAGTAAAGCTTGAACGTCAAACTTTAGGTTGGTGGGTAATGGCATTCCTTGTGCTATTTACTATCGTGGTTGTTCTATTGAAGAAAGAATATTGGCGTGATGTGCATTAATTGTGCTACCATGCGGCGTTAATTTCTAATTTTTAGAATCTTCAATGGAGGCTTGGCCTCCATTGTTTTTATATCTGTAAGTGTGCTGGAGGGCTCCATGGCTGTAGCTGCCAATAAACGTTCTGTGATGACGCTATTTTCGAGTGCATCTGATATGTATAGTCATCAGGTACGTATTGTTCTAGCGGAAAAAGGTGTCAGTGTTGAAGTAGAATTAGTTGATGAAACCAATCTGCCAGCTGACCTTATTGAGCTAAACCCATATAAGACAGTACCAACGTTAGTTGATCGTGAGCTTGCTCTTTATGACTCAAAGATCATCATGGAATACCTAGATGAGCGTTTCCCTCATCCACCGCTGATGCCTGTTTATCCTGTGGCTCGTGGTAATAGCCGTTTGATGATTTACCGTATTGAGAAAAACTGGTACTCACTGGCTGAGAAAGTCGTGAAGGGTAATGCGGAAGAGTCAGAAGCTGCTCGTAATAAATTACGCAATGATCTGCTTACTCTTGGTCCTGTGTTCGCGGAATACGAATATTTTATGAGTGAAGAGTTTAGCCTCATTGACTGCTATTTAGCTCCATTACTATGGCGCTTACCTATTTTGGGTATTGATCTGATTGGTCCTGGCTCTAAAGAGCTTAAAGTATATATGAATCGTGTTTTTGAGCGTGATTCATTCTTGGCTTCTTTAACAGAAGCTGAACGTGAGATGCGTTTAGTTCGTTAAGGCAGTTTGATGGATATCTCTCAAATGACTCCTCGCCGACCTTATATGCTTAGAGCATTTTATGATTGGCTATTAGAAAATGAATTGACTCCTCATGTTGTTGTGGATGCTACTCTTACAGGTGTACGAGTGCCGATGGAGTTTGTGCAAGATGGACAAATTATCCTTAATCTTGCCCCAAGAGCGATAGGTAACCTTGAGCTTGGCAATGAAGCGATTACGTTCAATGCTCGCTTTGGCGGACGTCCTCATTCGGTCATAGTGCCTTTGTACGCAGTGCAAGCTATCTATGCACGTGAAAACGGTGCAGGTACTATGTTCGAACCTGAAGAGGCCTATATCCCTTATCTAGAAGCGGGCATAACAGAGGAATCTGAACAAGAGCCGATGTTAAGCGTTGCTTCTCAAGAAGATGAGGAATTATTAGAGACTCGAGCACAAGAAACCTCTCGGCCGAAGGGAAAACCAAGCTTAAGAGTTATTAAGTAACTCATTTTCACACATTAAGCAGTCATGATCGAAAAAGCAGCGATATTCGCTGCTTTTTTTCTAAAAAAACAAAGGATAACCGAGGTTATTCGCTGTATTGAAATGCCTTAATCACCTGTTTTACGCCTGATATGTTTCGGGCAATATCACTGGCTAGATTAGCCTGTTCTGCCGAGACATAGCCAAGTAAAAATACTTCTCTATTTTCTGTGATTACTTTGATTTTGATTGTGTTCAGTTCAGAATTGGCCAACAGCGCTGATTTTACTTTAGTCGTAATCCAACTGTCGTTACTGATTTCGCCAATTGATAAAGGCGCTTTTATTCTGACTTGATTATGAATGGTTTTGACCCCTTTTGTCTCACGTGCTTTATTTTCAAACTCATTGAGTAATCCGGAGTTTTCAGCTTGTCCCATCAACACGACAATCCCTTGATAAGAACTGGCCGTAATGCGAGTTTTTCCGTTAAAGGGGGCTTTATTGGCGATACCTGCTACTTCAAATTCGATGTTATTATCATTCCAAATTTCTTGAGTGGTTCGAGGGTCTGTTACTAGGCTCGCTGTTGTTGCCGCGCCAGCAAGGATAACTCCTGCACAACCTGATACAGCAAAGCTCAACAGTAGAATGAGTGAAAGTTTTAATCTATTCATTGTCTATTCTTCATGAGAAGGGAAAAGGACTTGATCAATCAAGTCACATAAGCAGTGTAGGGTGACCATATGAACTTCATGGATTCGAGCCGTCCGCTGCGAGGGGATGCGGATCTCCACATCATTTTCACCTAGAAGACCAGCCATCTCTCCACCGTCTTTGCCTGTGAGAGCGATAATCGTCATATCACGAGTCACAGCCGCTTCCATCGCTTTAATGATGTTTTTGCTGTTACCACTGGTTGAAATAGCCAACAAAACATCACCAGGTTGACCAAATGCACGTACCTGTTTAGAGAATATTTCTTGGTAGTGATAGTCGTTAGCAACTGCGGTTAACGTGGTATTGTCTGCGGTTAATGCAATGGCGGGTAAACTCGGACGTTCAGTTTCAAAACGGTTCAGTAAGCAAGAAGAAAAAAGCTGGGCATTGGCCGAAGAGCCACCATTACCGCAACAGAGAATTTTATGACCGTTAAGTAGCGTTGCCACCATGGCTTGTGCAGCATGCGTGATCGCATGGGGTAGTGCTTCAGCAGCCGCAATTTGAATTTGGATGCTTTCGGTAAAACTGTCTTTAATGCTGTCGAGCATCGTTTATCCTTGAGTTATTGCGTTTTTAATCCACTCAATGTGGTGCACATCTTGGTGGATGGCGATCACATCGAAACGAAAATCGGTGTCATAGGGCGATAGGCCATGTTTCAGTAGCCATAAATTCGCGGTTTTCATCAACTTTGCCATTTTTGCGGTAGTAACCATTTCTGCGGCATGCCCATGACATTGGTTTTTTCTGTATTTAACCTCTACGAACACTAAGGTGTTTTTATCTCGCATAATGAGGTCGATTTCACCGACTTTGGTATTGAAATTTTGTTCAATAAAAGCCAAACCACAACCTAATAAATAGTGTTTGGCTGCGGCTTCATACTGTTGACCAACTGCGCGGCGACTAAAAAGCGCCATGCACCGCCCAACTGATCTCTCTCTGTACCACGCATTGCTCATCAATACTTAATGTGCCTGTTTTGCCATCGATACTATACCCCTCGACGACCTTCATTTGTGGCAACTCAATCATTAACTGATAAGCATCCATACCTAATGCTTGTAAGCGCCGCTCGCTATTGGAGTTCTTTGGCCACAATTGGTTCATTTCATTATCCAGCATTGAATTGGGATGAATGAGTAATGGAATATCGCTATAAGTTACACCAGAGAGGTCTTCATACTGTGTGTTACCACTGTTACTACGAGAGTTTGAGAACAGTTTAGGTGGCTTAGTGTCAGGGTTAATTGCGACCTCGATAAAGGGTTTAATTAAAGTCAATTCTGCGCTGTTAGCCACGATATAAACCGAATCGATATCACGACGACTGCGGGGCAGGCTTTGCAAATCAATACCCATCAACGCATCCATTTGCGCGATATTTTGTTGGCTATCTTGTAGACCAAATACTGAGTTAATGTTGCGTTGCAATTGACGCTTATCACCAAATAGGTTCACCGATACTTTATTCTTGCTGTATTTTTGCCATTCTGCGTTAAACGCTTCTACTACACGCTGGCCGTAATTACCTTGAGGAGCGAGTATTAAAGGGTACTGATAGCCTTGGCTAAACAGATACTTAGCGGCTTGTTCAACCTCTTGCTCTGGCGAAAGTGCAAGATAGCAAGTGTTAGGATGATCTTCAATTTGGTCTGGAATATTCAACGCCAGCGTAGGGATAGAAGCTAAGCGTGCTTGTTGAAGCTTATGTAGATTCTCGATGTTCTCTTTGATGAGTGGCCCAACAATGAAATCAATGTTTTTTTCAATCAGTTGCTTGTCTATGAGCGCGGCGTCTTCGGCATTGGTATCAATCACAGTCAAGGTAGCATTGAGGTCACGGTTACGGTCATTCATCATCGCCATGATAAAGCCATCACGGATCAGTTGAGCTTGTGTGGCAAACTTTCCTGAAAGAGGAAGTAACAACGCGGTGTTAGTGGGTTTGATGATTTTCAGCGCTAAAATATCTTGTATCGCTTTAGGTGTATAACGAGCCGCTGGGTGATTGCTGTTTTCTGCAAGCCATTTTTCGAGCGTATTCTTCAACTGCGGAATATTGCTATTGAGCGTTTTCATATATACAGCCAGTTGTAGCCAGCCATCGAGCACGTTTTCGTTAGGCTCTGGATTTAATTGGGTAATTTCACGCTCGCTATAGTGATTGAAATTGAGCCAAATTTGATCGGCAATCGCCTCTTGCTCGGCATCATCAACGTAAGTGCTTAATGCAATAAGCTCCCTACTTGAATCAAAAGGGCGGCTGAGCGCGGTAAAAATATCGGCGCGCATTTGATGGTATTGAGCCCATGTTTCAGGGCTTAGCTTCCACCAAGCCTGAAAATTAAGCTGAGAGAGCGCTTGTGAAAACTGTTCCGCATTACTCAACAACTGCGCCTTAGCCATTTGCCATTCAGCTTGTTGCGCTTCAGAGAGCGACTGTTTGGCTAAGCGCATAATCAACAGTTGCGCTTGTTCGCTGTTGTTTTCGTTAATGGCGGCTTTAAGAGCCATGATCAACCAATCATTTTGCAGTGAACCTTGGCTACTATCTGCTTGCATCAAGTAAGTTTGCGCTGACTTGGTGGGATCTTGCGTAATATCGACTGAGGTGGGCGTCGACGGTGAAGACGAACACGCCGCCAAAGCCATTGCTAATGCAACGGGCGTGAATAAGCGTGGTACACTGAGTCTCGGATGGTTCTTCATAGCCATGAGTTCTTTCGTTATTCCGTGTAAAATTGTCTCTATATTAATCGTTGAAGTGATGGTAAACAAATGACAGATAGCAAAACCTTGCCAGCAGAGATCCCAACTCTCTACATTGTTCCTACGCCAATTGGCAATTTGGGTGATATTACCCAGCGAGCCATTGAAGTACTCTCAAGTGTTGATGTTATCGCTGCGGAAGATACACGCCATACTGGCAGACTTCTCGCTCACTTCAATATCCAGACTAAAACCTTTGCCTTGCATGATCACAACGAACAGCAAAAAGCACAAGTGTTAGTCGATAAATTATTATCAGGGCAATCTATTGCGTTGGTTTCTGATGCAGGAACGCCACTGATCAGTGATCCAGGGTACCATCTTGTCAATCAATGTCGTCAAGCTGGTGTGAGAGTTGTGCCACTTCCGGGCGCCTGTGCTGTGATTACTGCGCTCAGTGCATCAGGCTTGCCTTCTGATCGTTTCAGTTTTGAAGGTTTTTTGCCGCCGAAAAGCAAAGGGCGTAAAGATAAATTCCTAGAGATCGCTAAGGCTGAACGCACCTGTATTTTTTATGAGTCACCACACCGAATTAGCGAATCACTGCAAGATATGTTAGCTATCTTAGGGCCAGATCGTAACGTGGTGCTAGCCCGCGAGCTCACCAAAACCTTCGAGACGATTCAAGGTTTGCCGTTAGGCGAACTGATTAATTGGATTAATGAAGATGAGAACCGCAAGCGTGGTGAAATGGTGTTACTGATCCATGGTTACAGAGAAAGCGTGGACGATAGCTTGCCGGACGAAGCATTGCGCAGTTTAGCGATTTTGACAAAAGAGCTGCCTCTGAAAAAAGCGGCCGCATTGGCGGCTGAAATTTATAACCTTAAGAAAAATGCCCTTTATAAGTGGGGGCTTGAAAACCTATCTGCTTAATTAGCCAGCGGCATCTTGATGTTTTAAATCGATGGATAATTAAACGCTTAAGCGTGAATTAAACACAGAAGTTGTTTGAGCCTAGACAGTACCTATCTTTCTCTATACAATCCGCCCTCGGAGTTGACTGGGTAGTCGCTGCTTCATTGATGTCCTTTAGCCTTGTGCTGGGGAGACTGATGGAGGGGAGGAAAGTCCGGGCTCCATAGAGCAGGGTGCCAGGTAACGCCTGGGGGGCGAAAGCCTACGACAAGTGCAGCAGAGAGAAGACCGCCGATGGCCCAATTTCTTCGGAATGGGCACAGGTAAGGGTGAAAGGGTGCGGTAAGAGCGCACCGTGCGTCTGGCAACAGTTCGTAGCAAGGTAAACTCCACCCGGAGCAAGACCAAATAGGCTTCCACATTGCGTTGCTCGCGTAAGGAAGCGGGTAGGTTGCTTGAGCCAGTGAGTGATTGCTGGCCTAGACGAATGGCTACTGCCGCGCAAGCGGAACAGAACCCGGCTTATACGTCAACTCCACCTATTGCAGACCCATCATAACTCTTGCGGTTATGATGGGTTTTTTGCTTTTTATTGACGAAAATTATTTCGTAAGCACTAAACTTAGCGCAATATCACGTGATGCCAACGTCAAGTGGTAGCGATGCGGCGTTAAATCAGTAAACTGAATACTTGCGCCGTAGCCGATTGCTATATTTCAGCTTTAGCCCGATGAGAAAACGATGACTGAACCTTTTCAACACATTTCTGTACTACTGAATGAATCTATTGATGGCCTTGCTATCAAACCAGACGGTATTTATATCGACGGCACGTTTGGCCGTGGTGGTCATAGTCGTACAATTCTCTCTAAGTTGGGTGACAATGGTCGTCTGTACAGCATAGATCGCGATCCACAAGCGATTGCTGAAGCTGGAAAAATTAACGACCCGCGTTTTACTATCATTCATGGCCCATTTTCTGGCATGGCACAATACGCTGAGCGCTACGATCTGGTCGGGAAAGTGGATGGAGTACTACTTGATTTAGGCGTTTCCTCGCCGCAGTTGGACGATGCCGAGCGCGGTTTTAGTTTCATGAAAGATGGCCCGCTTGATATGCGTATGGACCCGACGTCAGGGATCCCTGTCTCGCAGTGGCTTGCGCAAGCCGATTTGGACGACATTACTTGGGTGATTCGTGAATTTGGTGAAGACAAGCACGCGCGCCGTATTGCCAAAGCGATTGTCGCTTACCGTGAAGACGATGAAAAAGAGCCTCTGACGCGCACCAGTCAATTGGCTAAACTGATTTCAGAAGCTGCGCCGAAAAGCTTTAAAGAGAAAAAGCACCCGGCTACGCGCTCATTTCAAGCATTTCGTATCTATATCAATAGTGAATTAGAAGAGATCGACACTGCATTAAAAGGCGCAGCTAAGATCTTAGCCCCACAAGGGCGTTTATCGGTGATCAGTTTCCATTCGCTTGAAGATCGCATGGTCAAACGTTTTATTCGTAAAGAGAGTAAAGGCCCAGAGGTTCCACATGGTTTGCCGTTAACAGAAATACAAATTCAGGCATTGGGCTCAGCCAACTTAAAACCAGTTGGGAAAGCGATTATGCCAACTAAAGAAGAGGTGGAACTCAATCCCCGTTCACGCAGCTCAGTATTACGAGTTGCTGAAAAACTGTAGTCCATGTCTAAGTCGCCGCCTAACTTAACCAAACTGATTGCACTTGACCTGTTTACGGTGGGTCGAGTGCCGCTTATTTTGTTAATGTTAATTTTTGCCAGTGCGATGGGAGTGGTGTTTATTACCCACCATTCTAGGCAGGCGATTTCAGAAAAAGATCAAACCTTAGTTGAGCGCGAGCGGCTCGATAATGAATGGCGTAACCTCATTCTTGAGGAAACGGCCCTCGCAGAACATAGCCGCGTGCAGAATCTTGCCAAACAAGAGCTGGAAATGAAGCGACCTGATTCTGATAAAGAAGTGGTGATTACGCTCAAATGAAAAAAAACAAAGACAAAGCCCAAGCGGCACCTCGTCAAGAAAAAGCGACATCTCCTATTTTGATCCGTTGGCGATTCTATCTCATCCTCTTTTTTGTATTCGTTACTTTCGCTTTATTGGTTGGGCGCGTTGCCTTTATCCAAATTATCGAACCGGATAATTTGATCCGCGAAGGGGATATGCGCTCTGTCCGAGCCAAAACCTTGCCATCGGCACGCGGAATCATTTCAGATCGTAATGGTGAACCTCTCGCAGTCAGTGTTCCTGTCGATGCAGTATGGGCTGATCCTGTAGCTATTTTTAAAGCCGGCGGCTTAGTTGAACGTGAACGTTGGTACGCACTGGCTGATGTGTTAGGCATTAAGCGCAGTGAGCTGCTGAAAAAAATTGAAGAGAACCAAACCCGCCGTTTTATCTATTTGCAGCGTCAAGTGAGCCCTGCAATGGCCAATTATATTCGCGAACTTAAATTAGCGGGTGTGGGGCTCAAGGCCGAATCTCGCCGTTACTATCCAGCTGGTGAGGCGAGTGCGCACTTAATTGGTGTGACGGGCATCGATGGCCACGGTTTAGAAGGGGTTGAGCGCAGCTATGATAAATGGCTGACGGGGGAAGCTGGCAAACAGGTGATCCGCAAAGATCGGTATGGCCGAGTGGTGGAAAATATCTCGCTTGAAGAGCGTGAAGAGGGCAAGCCACTGGCGTTGACCATTGACCAACGTTTGCAAGCGATCGCCTTTCGTGCGGTCAAGCAAGCTGTGGCGGACTATCGTGCCACTTCGGCATCGGCCATTTTGCTCGACGTGAAAACGGGTGCGGTATTAGCGATGGTTAACGCCCCTTCATACAACCCCAATAACCGTTCCGATTGGCAAAGTTTTAAAATGCGTAACCGCGTGATTACCGACGCCTTTGAGCCGGGCTCAACTGTCAAACCTTTTGTGGTATTGGCCGCGCTTGAAAATGGCGTTGCGAATGACAAAACGGTGATTGATACAGGGAATGGCATCATGCAAATCGGCGGCAGTCGAGTGCGTGATACCTCAAAAGTCGGCAAAGCCGATTTAACCTTAATTCTGAAAAAATCGAGTAACATCGGAGTGGCTAAGCTGGCGCTTGAAATGCCTCTCGAAGCCCTATTAGGTATGTATACCTCTGTAGGGCTTGGTGAAATGTCCGGTTTAAACCTCGTCGGTGAGACTTTGGGTATTTTCCCGAATCGCCGCCGTTGGTCACCGTTTGAAATTGCCACCTTGGCATTTGGCTATGGTTTGTCAATTACCCCCATTCAGTTGGCTCATGCTTATGCCACTTTAGGCAATTTAGGTCAGTACCAACCAATCCATATTATTGACAGCAACCAGCAAGATTTATCACGCCAAGTGGTTGATAAAACTAATGCTAAGAAAGTGTTGGAAATGTTAGAAACCGTTACCCAACCCGGTGGCACAGCAACTCAAGCCGCGGTTCCGGGCTATCGTATTGCGGCCAAGTCAGGCACTTCGCGCAAAGCGATTGCCGGCGGTTATGGTGATGAATATTTTGCTTACACGGCAGGAGTGGCTCCAGTGAGCGACCCTCGAGTCTCGTTAGTGGTGATGGTGAATGAACCTCAAGGTGACTTATATTATGGCGGCTCCGTTGCCGGCCCTGTCTTTGCCGAAATAATGAAAGGAGCGTTGCAGATCCTCAATGTCGCTCCTGATGAAAATCGATTCCAAAAATAATTAAGAGAGAAGCACAATGACGCCGAGTATGTGTTTACAAGATCTCATCGCCCCTTGGCTTGACCTCGATGGCCATTCTATTTCAACGTTGTCGGTGACTCGTTTAGTGCTCGATAGCCGTAAAATATCACCCAATGATACCTTTATTGCAGTGGTCGGCCATGCCATCGACGGAAGGCAGTTTATTGATAGTGCCACTCAAGCTGAGGCGAATCTGGTATTGGCGCAAGCGTGTGGGCAGCATCCGCATGGCAGTATGACTACGGTCAATGGCGTGTTAGTGATTTACCTTGCTGATCTAAACCAACATCTATCTCAACTAGCATCGCGGCTTTATCGTTCGAAGACCAATACGTTGATTGGGGTTACGGGAACTAACGGTAAAACCACCATTACTCAATTAATTGCGCAGTGGATTGACTTGTTGGGCGAGAAAGCGGCGGTGCTGGGTACGACGGGGAATGGTTTTCTTAACCATTTACAGCCTGCCGCCAATACCACAGGTAATGCCATTGAGGTCCAAGAAACACTCTATCAATTAGCGCAGCAGGGCGCTCGCTATACCGCTCTGGAAGTCTCTTCGCACGGATTAGTTCAAGGGCGAGTTCAAGCATTGAAGTTTGCTGTGGGCGTGTTTTCTAACTTAAGTCGCGATCATCTCGATTATCATGGCACCATGGAAGAGTACGCCAAAGCAAAGCTCTCCTTATTTACCGCTCATCACTGCCAATACGCTGTCATTAATGCCGACGATGCGGTGGGGGCGAGTTGGTTAGCACAGCTGAAAGCACCGATTGCCGTCTCTTTAAAGCAGCAACCGCAATGCGCTAAAGCGCTGTGGGCGAGCTCGGTCTCTTACAGTGATAATGGTATTTCATTAACCTTCGACGGCTACTATGGTCAAGGTGAATTGAGCGTGCCGTTGATTGGCGAATTTAACGCCAGCAATCTTCTACTCGCGTTTGCCACTATGCTGACTTTAGGGTTTGATAAACAAGCCTTGATGACAACGGCTTCTCAACTGCAGCCAGTCTTAGGGCGAATGGAGCTCTTTCAAGCGCCAAATCGTGCGAAGATCGTCGTCGATTATGCACACACGCCCGATGCTTTGGAAAAAGCACTATTAGCACTTCGCGTTCATTGCCAAGGTCAGCTATGGGCGATTTTTGGTTGTGGTGGCGACCGTGATAAAGGCAAACGCCCGATGATGGCCGAAATTGCAGAGCGCTGCGCCGATAAGGTCATTTTGACCGACGATAACCCTCGTAGCGAAAAACCGGCAGACATTGTGCAAGATATGGTGGCAGGGCTTGAGTTTGCAAGTCGCGCACACGTTGAACACAATCGTTACGCTGCCGTGCAATACGCCCTGCAACATGCTGATCAGCAAGACATCATTTTATTGGCAGGTAAAGGGCATGAAGATTATCAAGTGATGGCCCATCAAACTATTCACTATTCGGATCGCGAAACGGCGCAAACCTTACTGGAGATAAGTGCATGATAGAAGTCTCTTTACAGCAATTGACGCACGTTTTGCATGCACAATTGGTTGGTTGTGATGTCACCGTGTCTGAGGTCTCGACCGACACGCGTCAAATCAAACCCGGTGCGCTCTTTGTTGCCTTGGTCGGTGATAAATTTGATGCTCATGAGTTTGCTGTACAAGCGGTTGCGTCTGGTGCAAAGGCGTTATTGGTTCAGAGCCCTTTGGCGGTTTCGGTTCCTCAACTGGTGGTTACCGACACCAAACTGGCGTTAGGCCAGCTTGGCGCTTGGGTTCACCAACAGTGTCAAACACCGACCGCTGCGATTACAGGCAGTTGCGGTAAAACCACAGTCAAAGAGATGGTGGCAAATATTTTATCAGCCAAAGGCCGCGTGCTCTTTACTGCTGGCAATTTTAATAATGATATCGGCGTGCCGCTCACTCTGCTTCGCTCTGGTCCTAATGATGCGTATGCGGTGATTGAGTTAGGGGCGAACCATATTGGTGAAATTGCTTATACCACCTCTTTAGTGAAGCCGGATGTCGCATTGGTGAACAATGTTGCCGCGGCGCATCTGGAAGGTTTTGGCTCAATTGAGGGCGTAAAACAGGCGAAAGGTGAAATTTATCAAGGCCTTGCTTCAGGTGCGACAGCCATTATTAATTTAGAAAGCCACGGTGGTGAGCGGTGGAGCGCTATTTTAGCGGACAAAACCGTTAAAACCTTTTCCAGCCGTCAAATGGCAGATTTTTACGCCCGTGGTATTAGGCTTAATGAACAAGGTGAAGCCCGGTTTGAAATGATCACACCCGTCGGTCATATTGATATTGGGCTCAATATTGTGGGTGAACATAACGTTTCTAATGCGTTGGCGGCGGCGGCATTAGCCATTGAGTTGGGGGCGAATCTTGAAGAGGTGCAGTACGGACTTGCGCATCTAGCTCAGGTGAAAGGGCGTGTTGATGTCACCCAATTGAGCACGACTGTGAAACTGATTGATGACAGTTACAATGCCAGTGTTCCAGCGATGAAAGCGGCGGTTGATCTACTTAACACTTTCTCTGCAAGGCGTTGGTTAATTTTAGGTAATATGGCTGAGTTGGGCGATGAAAGCCTTGCACTTCATCGTCAAGTCGGTGAACATGCTGCACCATTCCAGTTTGACTATGTCCTTACTTACGGTCGCGATGCAAAAGTGATCAGTGACCTATGCCATGGCCTCCATTTTGAAAGCCATGCGGACATGATTGCTTATATCGAGCAGCAATTATCACAATTCGATCAAGAGTCTCATACCTTACTTGTCAAAGGTGCAAACAGTGCGGGTATGAGTAAAATTGTGGCTGCTCTCAAGGAGAAATACTCATGATTATTTGGCTCGCGGATCTACTCCAGCCATACTTCTCTTTTTTTCGTCTGTTCGAATATCTCTCATTTCGGGCCATCGTCAGTATTTTAACCGCACTTGCTCTGTCGTTATGGATGGGGCCGCGCTTGATTAAACGTTTGCAACTACTGCAAATTGGTCAAGTAGTGCGGAACGACGGTCCAGAATCACATTTTAGTAAGCGCGGTACGCCAACCATGGGCGGTGTTATGATCCTCGCCTCTATCATTACTACCGTACTGCTGTGGACAGATCTCTCAAACCCTTACGTGTGGGCCGTACTTGCGGTGCTGCTTGGTTATGGCGTCGTCGGTTTTGTGGATGATTATCGCAAAGTGGTGCGTAAAAACAGTGATGGATTGATCGCGCGCTGGAAATACTTTTGGCAGTCGGCCATTGCGTTGATAGTGGCGTTTGCTCTCTATGCACATGGCAACGATACCGCAGCTACTCAGCTTGTGGTGCCTTTCTTTAAAGATGTGATGCCGCAACTGGGCTTGCTCTACATTGTGCTGACCTATTTTGTCATCGTCGGAACCAGTAACGCGGTGAACTTAACCGATGGTCTGGACGGTTTAGCCATCATGCCGACTGTTTTGGTTGCTGCCGGTTTTGCTGTGATTGCATGGGCAACTGGGAACGTCAATTTCGCCAGTTATCTGCATATTCCTTATGTTCCTTATGCCTCAGAGTTGGTGGTGGTGTGTACTGCAATTGTGGGGGCCGGTTTAGGTTTTCTGTGGTTCAACACTTATCCTGCGCAAGTCTTTATGGGCGATGTGGGTTCACTCGCTTTAGGCGGTGCACTCGGTACAATTGCAGTGTTGGTTCGTCAAGAGTTTGTGTTAGTGATCATGGGCGGCGTGTTTGTGATGGAAACCTTGTCGGTGATTTTACAAGTCGGTTCCTACAAATTGCGTGGTCAACGTATTTTCCGGATGGCCCCTATCCATCACCACTATGAATTGAAAGGTTGGCCAGAACCACGCGTGATCGTCCGTTTTTGGATTATCTCAATTGTGTTGGTGTTAGTGGGTTTGGCTACACTAAAAGTGCGCTAGTGATAGAGCAAAACGGTGTTGAATGGAATGAAGATGGATCGTTGGCAAACTGTTAATAATGTGGTGGTCGTGGGGCTGGGTATGACGGGTCTCTCGGTGGTTAACTACCTTTTGAGCTTAGATCGCTCGCTCACGATTAAGGTGATCGACACACGGGAAAACCCGCCAGGTCGAGAGCATTTAAGCTCGCAAGTTGAGCTACATTGTGGCGGCTGGAACAAAGCTTGGTTATTTGACGCAGACCTGATTGTGACTAATCCGGGCATTGCTTTAGCTACGCCAGAGATTCAACAGGCGTTAGCACAACATATTCCCGTGGTGGGCGATATTGAGCTCTTTGCTTGGCAGGTGGATAAGCCTGTTATCGCTATCACAGGAGCCAACGGCAAGAGCACAGTGACGGATTTAACCGGAGTACTTGCTAAAGCTGCTGGGGTTAAGGTTGCCGTTGGCGGCAATATTGGTGTGCCTGCTTTAGATCTACTTCAGCAAGAGGCCGATCTTTATGTGCTGGAGCTCTCAAGCTTCCAGCTAGAAACGACCTCAAGTTTAAAACTCGTCTCTGCTGCCTTTCTCAATCTGACTGAAGATCATATGGATCGCTACGATGGTATGGAATCGTATCGCCAAGCTAAATTGCGAATTTTTAAGTATGCGCAAGCGGCGGTCGTGAACGCCGATGATAGCCAGACGGAACCTCCCTCATTTTCAGGTCATATCGCACGTTTTTCCGTTGAACATGACGCGGACTATTGCACGCAAATGATTGATGGCAAATCGTTCTTAGTGGCGAAAGGCACGCCATTGTTGGCAAGCGAGGAACTCAGCTTAGTGGGACGACACAATAGTGCCAACGTGCTCACTGTGCTCGCACTGCTCGATTTGGCGGGTGTTGATTACTCATCTGCGCTTGATGCATTGAAATCTTACCGCGGGCTGACACATCGTTGTCAGGTTGTTGCTGATAATCACGGCGTAAAATGGGTCAATGACTCGAAAGCGACCAATGTCGCAAGCACTCAAGCGGCGTTGTCGGGGTTAAATTGCCAAGGGACTTTGTATCTGCTTGTGGGGGGCGTTGGCAAGGGCGCTGATTTCTCGCCATTAGCACCGATACTAAAAACATTGAACGTAAAACTGTGCTGTTTTGGCGTTGACGGTGGGCAATTCATGCCACTGCATCCATCGGCTCAGTTTTATTCATCGATGGAAGAGATTATCGTATCGATCAAACCGCAGCTGCGTCGTGGTGATATGGTGATGCTTTCGCCTGCTTGTGCCAGTTTTGATCAGTTTAAAAACTTTATGGCCAGAGGTGACGCCTTTGCCGAGCTTGCGCAGCGTTACGCTTAATCAACAGGAAATTGCATTTTGTCCTTTTCAAGCCTCATCAAAATGACTCGTCAATGGTTTCAGAGCCAAGCGCCTGAAGCCTTGTTTGATCGTCAATTGGTATGGATTGCTTTAGGTTTGATGCTGACTGGGCTTGTGATGGTGACATCGGCTTCGTTTCCTATCAGTTCGCGTTTAACGGATCAACCGTTTCACTTTATGTTTCGTCACGCCATTTTCTTGATGCTGGCCATCGTGACATCGAGTGTGGTGTTGCAAGTGCCAATGAAACGTTGGATGCAATACAGCTCGGTGCTACTTGGCGTCTCTTTTATGCTGCTGATTGTGGTTTTGCTCGCGGGCAAATCGGTCAATGGTGCCTCGCGTTGGATCCCTTTGGGGTTATTTAACCTGCAACCTGCTGAGGTCGCGAAACTGTCACTGTTTATTTTCATGGCTGGTTACTTAGTTCGTAAACAAGATGAAGTGAGGCAAACCTTTTTTGGTGGTTTCATGAAACCGATTATGGTGTTTGGAACCTTGGCTATCTTGCTACTTGGTCAGCCAGATTTGGGAACCGTGGTTGTGATGCTGGTGACTCTGTTTGGTATGCTGTTTATTGCTGGGGCAAAACTGTCACAATTTATTGCGCTCATGGTGGCTGGAATTGTTGCGGTAATCGCACTGATTGCGGCAGAGCCTTACCGTATTCGCCGTGTAACTTCATTTCTTGACCCGTGGGAAGACCCGTTTGGCAGCGGTTATCAATTGACTCAATCTTTGATGGCCTTTGGTCGTGGAGAGTGGTTTGGTCAAGGGCTTGGTAACTCGATTCAAAAGCTAGAGTACTTACCTGAAGCGCACACTGATTTCGTATTTGCAGTGCTGGCTGAAGAGCTCGGTTTTGTTGGCGTTGTACTGGTTCTACTGCTGATTTTTAGTCTGGTGCTTAAAGCGGTGTTTATCGGTAAAAAAGCCTTTGAGCATGATCAGCAATTTGGTGGCTATCTGGCCTTTGGTATTGGAATTTGGTTTGCATTCCAAACACTCGTCAATGTGGGTGCTGCAGCGGGTATGGTGCCGACTAAGGGCCTAACGCTGCCCTTGATCAGTTACGGCGGTTCAAGCTTAATTATTATGTCGGTTGCGGTGTCGATCTTATTGAGAATTGATCATGAGTGTCGACTCAAAGATCGCAATCGAGTGTCTATAGAAAAAGAATCCAATGATAAACAATAAACGTTTAATGGTTATGGCTGGTGGCACGGGGGGACATGTTTTTCCCGGTCTCGCTGTGGCTAAACAGCTCCAACAGCAAGGTTGGCAGATCCGCTGGCTAGGGACTGCTGATCGGATGGAAGCAGAATTAGTGCCTAAACATGGTATTGAGATCGACTTTATTCAGGTCAAAGGTTTACGTGGCCAAGGCATAGGGCGTTTGCTGAAAGCGCCTTTTCAAATTGTGAACGCGATTTTTCAAGCGCGTCGTTATTTGAAGCAGTGGCAACCTGATGCGGTGCTCGGTATGGGCGGATACGTCAGTGGCCCCGGTGGCGTGGCAGCGTGGTCTATGGGAATTCCCGTTGTGCTTCACGAGCAAAATGCCGTAGCAGGGTTAACCAACCGTTGGCTTTCAAAAATTGCCAAACGCGTATTTCAAGCCTTCCCCGGAGCCTTTACTGAGGCGCAAGTCGTAGGTAACCCTGTACGTCAAGATGTCGCTACATTACCCGCACCGCAAGTACGCTTTGCTGAGCGAAATGAACCGATCCGCATTCTCGTGATGGGCGGCAGCCAAGGTGCGCAGATTCTCAACCGAACTTTGCCTGACGTACTAGCTATGCTTGGCGATAATTACCAAGTTTGCCATCAAGCAGGCAAGAATAATCAGCAGTCGGTTGAGCAAGCTTATCGCGCGCTTCAGATCAAAAATGCACACGTTACTGAGTTCATTGAGGATGTGGCTGGCGCTTATGCGTGGGCTGATTTACTGGTGTGCCGCTCGGGAGCATTAACGGTTTCTGAAGTGGCAGCGGCCGGTGTTGGCGCTATATTTATCCCTTTTATGCATAAAGACCGACAGCAAGCGCTTAACGCGGATCACTTAGTCGCTTGTGGTGCGGCCAAAATGATTGAACAGCCGCAGCTCACAGTAGAAAAACTAGCGCAAGAGATTGCTTCTCTTGAGCGTCATGATCTGCTGTTGATGGCGCAACAAGCGCGTGCAGCCGCACAACTGGATGCTGATAAAGTCGTTGCCGACGCTATCATCGCACTTACCCAATAACGAGAAATTTTTCATGACCATTAAACATACTCAAGATTTAGCTCAAATCCGTGCCATGGTGCCAGAGATGCGCCGCGTCAAGTGTATTCACTTTGTCGGTATTGGTGGGGCGGGAATGAGCGGAATTGCAGAAGTATTGCTCAATGAAGGCTACCAAATTACCGGCTCAGATCTCGCTTCCAACCCTGTGACTGAAAGATTGGCAAATAAAGGGGCTATCATTTATATCGGTCATCAAGCCACTAATATTGAACTCGCCAGCGTGGTGGTAGTCTCTACTGCAATCGATGAGCTAAATCCTGAACTGAAAGCGGCGCGTGAGCGACGCATTCCTATTGTTCGTCGTGCAGAAATGTTGGCGGAATTAATGCGTTTTCGTCATGGCATTGCGGTGGCTGGTACGCATGGTAAAACAACGACTACGGCATTGGTTACGCAAATTTATTCTGAGGCTGGTTTAGATCCCACGTTTGTTAATGGCGGGTTAGTCAAAAGCGCTGGCACCAATGCGCGTTTGGGTTCAAGTCGGATTTTGATTGCTGAAGCTGACGAAAGTGATGCTTCATTCCTTCATCTTCAGCCTATGGTTAGTATCGTGACCAACATCGAAGCTGATCACATGGATACGTATGGCGGTGATTTTGAAACGCTCAAACAGACCTTCATCGATTTCCTACACAACCTGCCATTTTATGGTCAGGCGATATTATGTATTGATGATCCTGTTGTGCGTGAAATCATTCCACGTATCAGCCGTCAAGTGATCACCTACGGTTTTGCCGATGATGCAGATGTCAGGATTGAGAATTACCATCAGCAGGGGCAACAAGGCCAGTTTACGGTCGTCAGACAGGGACGAGCCAATTTGGATATCACGCTTAATATTCCAGGTCGTCATAATGCGCTTAATGCCTCCGCGGCTATTGCAGTGGCAACGGAAGACGACATCAGCGATGAAGCGATTTTAAAAGCGATGGCTAGCACCCAAGGTACGGGACGTCGTTTTGATCATCTGGGCGAGTTTGATACGGGCAATGGGGTTGCGATGCTCGTTGATGATTATGGTCATCATCCGACCGAGGTGGGCGTGACTATTAAGGCGGCGCGTAGTGGTTGGCAAGAAAAACGGCTAGTGATGATTTTCCAACCCCATCGCTACAGTCGAACTCGCGATCTGTATGATGATTTTGCCAATGTACTGGAGCAAGTCGATGTGCTGATCATGCTCGATGTCTATGCAGCAGGAGAAAAGCCGATTGCGGGAGCCGATGGTCGATCGTTGTGCCGAACGATACGCAGTCGCGGTAAAATCGATCCTATTTTTGTTCCCGACAGCACCATACTGCCTTCGATTCTGGCTAATGTATTACAAGATGGTGACCTCGTGCTGACGCAAGGTGCTGGGGATATCGGCAAGGTAGCGAAACATTTAGCGGGACTCGAACTGAATATCAGTAAAATGCAACAGGTTTAATTTAAATGGCTTATTTGTGTATCAATATTGAATAACATGGTATCCAGTCCAGATTTATTACTTTCAATGTTTGATACTTTCAGCGACCTCAGTATAATCCGGAGGTTAAAGTCAGTGCTTTTACCTCTATTGTGAACCAAATAGGGCATGCGATTGCGATTTAGAAACAGGAACATCAGGCTTTGTTAATGAATGTGTTCGATGAAAGCCGAGCTGTGTCCCGTTCGCCACTCATAAAAGATCACGCCGCTGGCGCTATTTTTTTATTTGTGGTGTTGTTGCTGATAAGTTCACTCATTTATTCAACACTCAGTTGGATGTGGGACGAACAGAGGCTACCGCTTTCAAAAATTGTTCTACAAGGTGACTTGCAATACGTATCTTCGCTAGATGTGCAGCGCGCTTTTGCTCAGTTGGATCATATCGGTACTTTCATGTCGCAAGATATTAACGTACTTCAATCGAGTGTACAGGTCATCCCGTGGGTGGCCCATGCATCGATTCGTAAACAATGGCCTGACACAATAAAAGTGTTTCTGACAGAGTATAGAGCGGTAGCGATTTGGAATGGCAACGCTTTGTTAGACGGATATGGCACGGTATTTAATGGTGATATTGGTCAATTGAACGGCGATAGAGTGAAACTTTATGGCCCGCAAGGGACCAGTCACGAAGTACTGGATGTTTGGAATAAAACGAACCCTAAGTTTCAATCATTAAACTTAAATATATCGTCACTGTTACTCAACGATCGTCGAGCGTGGCAAATAATTTTAGATAATGGCATCCGCTTAGAGTTAGGTAAAGAATCACTAGATGAGCGAGTTGCACGTTTTATTTCGCTGTATAAGAATTTAGGTAATAAAGCTGAACAAGTTAGCTATATCGATCTTAGATATGATACAGGAGCCGCAGTAGGTTGGTTCCCTGAACAAGAAGCACAAGAGAGTAAAAATGACTAAGACCGCTGATGACAACATTATTGTTGGTCTTGATATAGGCACAGCCACCGTGTCAGCTTTAGTCGGTGAAATACTGCCTGACGGTCAAATTAATATTATTGGCGCTGGTACGAGCCCATCCCGTGGGATGGATAAAGGGGGAGTTAACGATCTTGAATCGGTCGTTAAGTCTGTCCAAAGAGCGGTTGACCAAGCAGAATTAATGGCGGAATGCCAAATTAGTAATGTGTTTCTCTCTCTATCTGGGCGACATATTGCGAGCCGTATTGAAAAAGGCATGGGAACTATTTCGGATGAAGAAGTTTCTCAAGAGGATATGGATCGAGCTATTCATACCGCCAAATCAATAAAAATTGGGGAAGAGCAAAGAATATTGCACGTCATTCCTCAAGAATTTACGATTGATTACCAAGAGGGAATTAAAAACCCGCTTGGTTTATCAGGTGTGCGCATGGAAGTGAGCGTGCATCTTATTTCTTGTCATAATGATATGGCGAAAAATATTATCAAAGCGGTAGAACGCTGTGGTTTAAAAGTTGAACAACTGGTTTACTCTGGTTTAGCGGCAAGTAATGCAGTTATTACGGAAGATGAGCGAGAGTTAGGTGTGTGCGTGATTGATATAGGCGCAGGCACTATGGATGTTGCTATCTGGACCGGTGGTGCGTTACGACATACTGAAGTGTTTTCTTATGCAGGAAACGCAGTAACCAGTGATATTGCTTTTGCATTTGGCACACCAGTCAGTGATGCTGAAGAGATTAAAGTGAAATATGGCTGTGCGCTGAGTGAATTGGTAAGCAAGGATGATACCGTTAACGTCCCAAGTGTAGGAGGAAGACCTTCGCGAAGTTTGCAAAGACAAACCTTGTCGGAAGTGATTGAACCTCGCTACACTGAATTAATGGGATTAGTTAACCAAACTATAGATACTGTCCAAGACAAATTGCGCAAAAATGGTATTAAACACCATTTAGCTGCTGGTGTTGTTTTAACTGGCGGCGCTGCGCAAATTGAAGGTTTGGTTGAGTGTGCGGAACGCGTTTTCCGCAATCAAGTTCGCGTAGGCAAGCCTTTAGAGGTGAGTGGCCTTACAGATTACGTAAAAGAGCCGTATCATTCTACGGCGGTTGGTTTACTTCATTATGCGAAAGAGAGCCAAATTAATGACGACACGGAATACAGCGAACCGAAACGCCAATCCATGTCGAGCTTAATTGGTCGTTTGCGTAACTGGATACAAAAAGAGTTTTAACCTGAGTTGCAGGGAAAACGGAGATAACACATGTTTGAACCGATGATGGAAATGTCTGACGATGCTGTAATTAAAGTCGTTGGAGTTGGTGGTGGTGGCGGTAACGCTGTTGAACACATGGTGCGTGAGTCCATCGAAGGCGTGGAATTCATCAGTGTCAATACCGATGCGCAAGCACTTCGTAAAACAAGCGTAAGTAGCGTCATTCAAATTGGTGGTGATATCACTAAAGGTTTGGGTGCTGGTGCAAACCCGCAAGTTGGACGTGATGCAGCTCTAGAAGACAGAGAAAGAATTAAAGAAGTTCTGATGGGTGCCGATATGGTGTTTATCGCAGCTGGTATGGGCGGTGGTACAGGTACAGGTGCTGCTCCTGTTATTGCAGAAGTTGCCAAAGAACTGGGTATCTTAACCGTAGCGGTTGTCACGAAACCTTTCAGTTTTGAAGGAAAAAAACGTTTGGCATTTGCTGAGCAAGGTATTGAAGAGTTGTCAAAACACGTTGACTCTTTGATTACCATCCCTAATGAAAAACTACTGAAAGTGTTAGGTCGTGGTATTACCTTACTTGAAGCATTTGCGAGTGCGAATGATGTACTTAAAAATGCAGTGCAAGGTATTGCAGAGCTAATTACACGCCCAGGCATGATTAACGTGGACTTTGCTGACGTACGTACTGTGATGTCAGAAATGGGCCACGCGATGATGGGTAGTGGAGTGGCTCGCGGCGAAGATCGTGCTGAAGAAGCGGCAGAGATGGCAATTTCTAGCCCTCTTTTGGAAGATATTGATCTTGCAGGCGCTCGTGGCGTGTTGGTCAATATTACTGCTGGTTTGGATATGCGACTAGACGAATTCGAAACCGTCGGTAATACTGTTAAGGCGTTTGCTTCTGACAATGCGACAGTTGTCATCGGTACTTCGTTAGATCCTGATATGGCAGACGAAATTCGCGTGACTGTTGTTGCAACGGGTATTGGCAATGAGAAAAAGCCAGACATTACTTTAGTTGCAGGCGGTAAAGCCAAAGTCGCACCAGCAGTTCAACCACAAATGGTTCAGCAAGCAGCGAAAATCGAAGAAAAAACGGCACAGCCTTTGCAAGAAAGAGCAGAAGTGAAACCGCAATCAGCATCGTCGTCAACTGTTTCATCTTCTTCCGGTGCAAGCCAAAATACGGCACCGAAAGCAGATAAGGAAAATGGATATCTTGATATCCCAGCATTTTTACGTCGTCAGGCTGATTAACAATTAGACATAATTTGACACTGTTCAAAATTATGGTAGCATTCGCGGTCGGTGCTTTACCGACCGTGTTTTGTCGCACTGACATAGAGGCAAGTAGATGATCAGACAACGAACTCTGAAAGAAATAGTGAAAACAACTGGGGTGGGCTTACACTCTGGTCGTAAAGTCACATTAACGCTTCGCCCTGCTGCTGCAAACACTGGGATCATTTACCGCCGTACTGATGTCAATCCTCCAGTAGACTTCCCTGCGGACCCTGAATCTGTTCGCGATACCATGCTATGTACTGCTTTGGTCAACGATGAAGGTATTCGTATCTCTACTGTTGAGCACTTAAATGCAGCATTAGCGGGCATGGGAATCGACAACGTTATCATTGAAGTTGACGCACCTGAAATTCCTATTATGGATGGTAGTGCTAGCCCATTTGTTTACTTGCTACAACAAGCGGGCATTCAAACGCTGAATACACCAAAACGTTTTATTCGAATTAAGAAACCAGTTCGATTTGAAGATGGTGATAAGTGGGCGGAACTTGTACCCCATAACGGTTTTCGTATGGATTTTGAGATTGACTTTCAACATCCTGCTATCGATTCTGATGAACAACGCATGGTGTTTGATTTTTCCTCGCAAGGTTTCGTCAAAGAAATTTCAAGAGCTCGTACTTTTGGTTTCATGCGTGACATTGAGTACCTACAATCGCAAAACCTCTGTTTAGGTGGTAGCTTTGATTGCGCCATCGTATTAGATGAATACCGTATTCTTAATGAAGAAGGTTTGCGTTTTGCCAATGAGTTTGTCACTCATAAAGTATTGGATGCCATTGGTGACTTGTACATGTGTGGTCATTCCATTGTGGGTGAGTTCCGTGCTTATAAATCAGGCCATGGTTTAAATAACCAGCTACTGCGTGCGGTCTTAGCCGACCAAGAGGCGTGGGAATGGGCTACTTTTGAAGAAGAAGTTGGCTCTCCAGTGGCGTTTGCTGAACCAAATATGGTTATCGCTTAATCGCAATTTTTAAATAAAAAGGCCAGACAACTGTCTGGCCTTTTTATTTGTACTAATTCATTGATGACGCTTATTTGGGCCTAGCCAATTTCGCTAAATTTTCCAAACGTTTTTTGACTTTAGGGGAAGCGCTACTCGCCACCATCAGTAATGCCTGGGCCGTATTTTCAGATAGTGGTGGGCGAGCAACCGTTTCTTTTTCTTCTTTCATACCACGATTACGATAGAGCGCTGGGTTTATCTTGAGCTCAATGCTGATCAATTTGGCAAATCCTTGGTTGCGTAACTGATTCAAAATGTGTAATCGGTCATAATCAAGCTTCATTTTTATTGATGCACTGGCCACTTCAACGATTAAGTGACCACCGCGCACATTAGCGGCTCGGACATGATCGGCCGTACCTTTAGGAAGCAACTTATTGAGCACTTTATTTAAAGCGAGGATCTCGGTGGCATGTTGCTGTATTTTTTTCAGAGATGAATCGCTGATCAGTTCTTTCGTTAACGTGGGACGGTGATCGCGCATGGTGTCTCCCTCTTAAGTTGCCATTCAATTCTATTGTGGTGCCTATGATGCGTATAGTAATAAATCCATTTTATTGCTTAAACAGTGCTCAAAAAGCGTAAAAATATTAAGTGTGCTTCAAACAAATAGTTTTGCTATTGGTTGTTGCCGCAAAAATTCCTTACACTATGCGTTACATAATTATTTAATACCTTGAAAATAAACCTCACCGTCACAATATCTGTGATACATGATTTATCTCAGTATCCTTAGTTCAAAACTGGTAGAGACTGACGGCATTAAGAGTAGATCGAAAACGATCTAATAAAGAGAGATTCCTGACACATGATAACTAAGCTACTGACAAAGGTTATTGGCAGTCGCAATGACAGAACGCTGCGCCGCCTTAAAAAAATTGTCAAAGAGATCAACAGCTACGAGCCTACTTTTGAAGCACTAACTGATGAAGAATTAAAAGCCAAAACGGTTGAGTTTCGTCAACGTTTAGAGCAAGGTGAAACCTTAGACCAATTACTTCCTGAAGCATTTGCCACCGTGCGTGAAGCGTCCAAGCGCGTATATGGTATGCGTCACTTCGACGTACAGTTGATCGGCGGTATGGTTCTCAACGCGGGTCAAATCGCAGAAATGCGCACTGGTGAAGGTAAAACGTTAACCGCGACTTTACCTGCGTATCTCAATGCCTTGCCTGGCAAAGGCGTGCACATTGTTACTGTCAACGATTATCTTGCTAAACGTGACGCAGAAACAAACCGCCCACTGTTTGAATTTTTAGGCATGACGGTCGGTATTAACGTACCCAATATGCCACCACAAGAGAAAAAACTTTCTTATCAAGCCGACATTCTTTACGGAACCAATAACGAGTTTGGTTTCGATTACTTACGCGACAACATGGCTTTCCGTAAAGAAGATCGTGTACAGCGTGAACGTTTCTTTGCCGTAGTCGATGAAGTAGACTCGATTCTTATTGATGAAGCGCGAACGCCGTTGATCATCTCGGGTCCTGCAGAAGATAGTTCTGAGTTGTACATCCGCATTAATACCCTCATTCCACTTCTGCAAAAGCAAGATAAAGAAGATTCTGAAGAGTATCGTGGTGATGGTCACTACACGGTTGACGAAAAATCAAAACAAGTTCATTTGACTGAAACGGGTCAAGAATTTGTTGAAGAGTTGATGGTGAAAAATGGTTTGATGGAAGAGGGCGATACTCTTTATTCACCCACGAACATTAGCTTACTTCACCACGTCAATGCCGCATTGCGTGCGCATGTGTTATTTGAGAAAAACGTTGATTACATCGTGACAGAAGAGGGCGAAGTGGTCATCGTTGATGAGCACACTGGCCGCACTATGCCAGGTCGTCGTTGGTCTGAAGGTTTACACCAAGCTGTCGAGGCGAAAGAAGGTGTTAAAATCCAAAACGAGAACCAGACTCTTGCGTCGATCACCTTCCAAAACTATTTCCGTTTATACGAAAAACTTTCTGGTATGACGGGCACTGCCGATACCGAAGCGTTCGAATTCCAATCGATTTACGGTTTGGAAACCGTGGTGATCCCAACCAATAAACCTATGGTTCGTGATGATATGCCTGATGTGGTGTATCGCACTGAAGCTGAAAAATTTGCGGCGATCATTGAAGACATCAAAGCGCGTGTTGCAAAAGGTCAACCAACCCTAGTCGGTACGGTTTCGATTGAGAAATCTGAACTACTTTCTAATGCGTTGAAGCAAGCTAAAGTGAAACATAACGTGCTTAACGCGAAATTCCATGAAAAAGAAGCAGAAATTGTAGCGCAAGCGGGTATTCCGGGCGCGGTGACGATTGCGACTAACATGGCTGGTCGTGGTACTGATATTGTATTGGGCGGCAGCTGGCAGGCACAAATTGAGCAGCTAGAGAATCCAACACAAGAGCAGATCGATGAGATCAAAGCGAAGTGGAAAGAGGTTCATAACCAAGTGTTAGCCGCTGGTGGTCTGCACATTATTGGTACTGAACGCCACGAATCTCGTCGTATCGATAACCAGTTACGTGGTCGTTCTGGTCGTCAAGGGGATGCGGGTTCTTCACGTTTCTATCTATCGATGGAAGATTCACTGCTGCGTATCTTCACCTCAGATCGTATGGCAAGCCTTATCCAAAGTGGTATGGATGAAGGTGAAGCGATCGAAAGTAAGATGCTTTCTCGCTCGATTGAAAAAGCACAACGTAAAGTCGAAGGACGTAACTTTGATATTCGTAAACAGCTTCTTGAATACGATGATGTTGCTAACGATCAACGTAAAGTAGTTTATGAGCTGCGTGATGAGCTCATGGAAGCAGACGATATCAGCGAAATGATTGAGCAGAATCGTCAAGATGTTCTGACTTCCGTTATTGACGAATACATTCCGCCACAATCACTTGAGGATATGTGGGATGTTAAAGGATTGGAAGATCGTTTGAAAAACGATTTTGATTTAGAGCTGCCATTACAGCAATGGCTAGATGCTGATGATAAATTGTACGAAGAAGCGCTGCGCGAACGTATTCTTGAACAAGCGGTTAGTGTGTATCGTAAAAAAGAGAAAGCAGTTGGGGCTTCTGTTCTGCGTAATTTTGAAAAATCGGTCATGCTACAAACTCTGGATACCTTGTGGAAAGAGCATCTAGCGGCGATGGATCATTTGCGCCAAGGCATCCACCTACGTGGCTACGCGCAGAAAAACCCAAAACAAGAGTACAAGCGTGAGTCATTTGAGCTGTTTGAAGAACTACTGAATTCTTTAAAAACCGATGTGATTACTATCTTGTCGAAGGTGCGCGTACAACAGCAAGAAGAAGTTGAACGTATGGAAGCACAGCGTCAAGCGCAAGCGGAAGAAGCCGCGCGTCGCCAACAGTTCCAGCACCAAAGTGCCGACAGTTCGGTTGCAGATGAAGCTTCTGAAGATCAAGGGCACCAGCCTATGGTTCGTGAAGAGCGTAAAGTTGGTCGTAATGAGCCTTGCCCTTGTGGTAGCGGTAAAAAGTACAAACAGTGCCACGGACAGATCAACTAATCCCTTGAATGATCACCCCAAGAGTCGCTTAGGCGACTCTTTTTTTAACTCAATATTTCTCATCTTTATTTTCTAGGTTGGGAAGTCGGCGAATCGGAGTCTTTATGAAACGTGTTCATATTGTTGCGGCTATTATCTTCAATAGCGATAAATCAGAAATTTACATTACCAAACGACCAGATCATCTTCACAAAGGCGGTTTTTGGGAGTTCCCTGGCGGCAAAGTTGAAGCGGGAGAAACAATTGAACAAGCCATTTGCCGCGAGCTAGATGAAGAGATTGGTATTCATGTTACTGAGCAATCTCCTTACCAATACCTTGAGTTTGACTATTCAGACAAGTCCTTAACTTTTGATTTTATTTGCGTGACACAATTTGATCATCAGCCGTATGGTAAAGAAGGGCAGCAAGGAGAATGGGTAGCGGTTTCTGAGTTGGCAAACTATTCATTTCCTGAAGCCAATACGCCCATCGTCGAGCGCGTCATGAAAGAGTTTGCCTAAGTCGCTAGCCACCACAAGCAAATGTTGATAGTTTACAGAAACACCTTGAACGAAGAGAAACGATGCAAGCTTAAGCTGATGTCGTCACAATGGAGAATAACGCAATGGTGAGAATTGCGATTGCAGGAGCGGCGGGTCGAATGGGCCGCAATTTGGTGAAAGCCACTTATCAAAATAACCATGCTCGAGTGGGTGCGGGCTCAGAGCGTCCTGAGTCCTCGTTGGTTGGTGTTGATATCGGTGAGTTATGCGGTGAAGGGCGATTTGATATCGCGTTGGTGGATAACCTAGAGAATGCCGTAGATAACTTCGATGTCATCATTGATTTTACAGCTCCTGTGAGCACCTTAGCCAATATTGAGTTATGTAAAAAACACGGTAAGAAGCTAGTGATTGGCACAACGGGCTTTTCTGAAGCAGAAAGAGCACAAATCAATGCTGCCGCACAACAGATTGCGATTGTCATGGCTCCTAACTACAGCGTTGGGGTTAACCTTGTTTTCAAATTGCTTGAAAAAGCGGCTAAAGTGATGGGTGATTACTGTGATATTGAGATCATTGAAGCCCACCATCGTCATAAAGTGGATGCTCCGTCAGGAACCGCAATTGGCATGGGAGAGGCGATTGCTAATGCTATGGGTAACCAACTGAGTGACGTTGCCGTCTATGCGCGAGAAGGTATTACCGGTGAACGTACTAAAAATGAGATTGGTTTTGCTACGATTCGTGCTGGCGATATTGTGGGTGAGCATACCGCGATGTTCGCTGATATCGGTGAACGTGTAGAAATCACCCATAAAGCGACGGATCGTATGACTTTTGCCAATGGTGCAGTGAGAGCAGCGGTTTGGCTTGCTGATAAACCTGCGGGTTTTTATAGCATGACTGACGTGTTAGGTTTGAACGATCTTTGATTACATAATTATGCGTCAGTGTTTGCTGGCGCATCTTTGTTACACCTCTTTTTACCGATTTAATTATCTCTCTTTATTTTTACTTTACTGACTTGCTTTTGTTGTGTTTTAGGTGGGTATTGCTTTCTTTTTGTTTTAGATGCCTGAAATTGTACTTATTCTCTGCTTGATTAACGTTTGCGTGATTTTGTTTATCGTTGATTGTTTAAAATGCATCAAAGAGTTTCAGTTTGCTGATTCTAATTCCTCCATTCTCATTTTTTTACTCATCAAACCTATTTTTTTACTGTCTTAGGTTCGCTTTTTATCTCTAACGCTTTAAATGTTGCCTTAATTTATTATGAAATGTTGACAGTAATCATGGTGGTCATTAGAATACCGCCAATTTGTCTAAATCACCCTATGGCGCGACTCTATGGCCTTAAGGAAGACAGATTTGCAGTTTAATTTATATTTTTTGCATTTTTATTCTGGAGGTTGTCTTGAGTAAGTCAGCACTGTTAGTCCTAGAAGATGGGACGGTGTTCCACGGTGTATCCATTGGCGCTGATGGAATATCCGTTGGTGAAGTCGTCTTTAATACCTCGATGACGGGGTACCAAGAAATCCTCACTGATCCTTCCTATTCTCAACAAATCGTTACTCTTACTTACCCCCACATAGGCAATACCGGAACCAATTCCGAAGACGAAGAATCCTCTTCTATCCATGCACAAGGCCTTGTGATTCGCGATCTCCCTCTTATCGCTTCTAACTTCCGTAATGAACTTTCCCTTTCTGACTACCTTAAATCACAAAATATTGTGGGCATTGCCGATATCGACACGCGCAAGCTAACGCGCATTTTGCGTGAAAAAGGAGCTCAGAATGGCTGCATTATGGCAGGTGACCATTTAGATGAAGCATTGGCGCTGGTAAAAGCCAAAGAGTTCCCCGGTTTAAAAGGAATGGATCTTGCGAAAGAAGTTACAACAAAAGAAGCGTACCAATGGAAACAAGGTTCGTGGACGCTCGAAGGTGGACTTCCTGAAGCGAAAGATGACAGCGAGTTGCCCTATCACGTTGTTGCCTACGATTTCGGTGCAAAGCGCAATATCCTCCGTATGTTGGTTGACCGAGGATGCCGCCTAACTGTGGTACCAGCACAAACCTCGGCTGAAGAAGTTCTAGCGCTGAAACCTGATGGTGTCTTTTTATCAAATGGCCCTGGTGACCCAGAACCATGTACTTATGCGATTGAAGCAACCAAAGTGTTCTTGGAGAAAGGGCTGCCTATTTTTGGTATCTGTTTAGGACACCAAATTTTGGCATTGGCGTCTGGTGCGAAAACAGTAAAAATGAAATTTGGCCACCATGGCGCGAACCATCCAGTGAAAGATTTGGATCGTAATGTGGTGATGATTACGGCACAAAACCACGGTTTTGCTGCTGATGAAGCAACGCTGCCTGTCACACTTCGTGCAACGCACAAATCGCTATTTGATGGTTCACTACAAGGAATTCACCGCACCGATAAACCAGCCTTTAGCTTTCAGGGACACCCTGAAGCGAGTCCTGGCCCGCACGATGCCGCCCCTTTGTTTGACCATTTTATTGAACTAATTAAAAAGCACACAGCGTAATTCGGAGTAGTAGACAATGCCAAAACGTACTGACATTAAAAGTATTCTAATTCTAGGTGCTGGCCCGATTGTAATCGGTCAGGCTTGTGAGTTTGACTACTCTGGCGCCCAAGCATGTAAAGCCCTGCGTGAAGAGGGTTACCGAGTGATTTTGGTCAACTCGAACCCTGCCACTATCATGACTGACCCAGAGATGGCCGATGCGACTTATATTGAGCCTATCCATTGGGAAGTAGTGCGTAAAATCATCGAAAAAGAGCGCCCAGACGCGGTATTACCGACCATGGGTGGCCAAACTGCATTGAACTGTGCACTTGAACTGGAAAAGCATGGTGTTCTGGCTGAGTTTGGCGTTGAGATGATTGGCGCAACGGCTGATGCGATTGATAAAGCGGAAGATCGTTCTCGCTTTGATAAAGCGATGAAGTCAATCGGTTTAGCTTGTCCTCGCGCTGATACGGCAAAAACGATGGAAGAAGCTTACCGCGTTCAAGAGATGGTGGGTTTCCCTTGCATTATTCGCCCTTCATTTACCATGGGTGGAACCGGCGGCGGTATCGCTTACAACAAAGAAGAGTTTGAAGAGATCTGCCGCCGTGGCCTTGATCTTTCGCCAACCAACGAGTTGTTGATTGATGAATCACTCATCGGTTGGAAAGAGTACGAAATGGAAGTGGTTCGCGATAAAGCGGACAACTGCATCATAGTCTGTGCGATTGAAAACTTTGACCCAATGGGTATTCACACGGGTGACTCGATCACGGTAGCTCCTGCGCAAACGCTAACTGACAAAGAATATCAGATCATGCGTAACGCATCGCTAGCCGTACTGCGTGAAATCGGTGTGGAAACGGGGGGTTCGAACGTACAGTTTGGTATCAACCCGAAAGATGGCCGCATGGTGATCATCGAGATGAACCCACGTGTTTCTCGCTCTTCGGCTCTTGCATCGAAAGCGACGGGTTTCCCTATTGCCAAAGTTGCGGCCAAATTGGCGGTAGGTTTCACACTTGATGAGTTAATGAACGACATTACTGGTGGTGCAACCCCAGCGTCGTTTGAACCAACTATTGATTATGTTGTGACGAAAATCCCTCGCTTTAACTTCGAAAAATTTGCCGGTGCTAACGATCGCTTAACCACGCAAATGAAGTCGGTGGGCGAAGTGATGGCGATTGGTCGTAACCAACAAGAATCGCTGCAAAAAGCACTGCGTGGGCTGGAAATTGGCGTAAACGGCCTAGACGAAATGGTTGATTTAGACGCGCCAGATGCACTGACTAAAATTCGCCATGAGCTGAAAGAAGCGGGTGCTGAGCGTATTTGGTATATCGCAGATGCTTTCCGCGCTGGTTTGTCAGTGGATGGGGTCTTCAACCTGACTAACGTTGATCGCTGGTTCTTGGTACAAATCGAAGAACTGGTCAAAATGGAACAAGAAGTCAAAGCGGGCGGTTTTGCTGGCTTAAATGCGGATGTTCTACGCAAGATGAAGCGCAAAGGTTTTTCGGATGCGCGTCTCTCTTCACTGCTTGGCGTGGCTGAAAGTGAAATTCGTCGTATGCGTGACCAATATAATATTCATCCGGTTTACAAGCGTGTCGATACTTGCGCGGCGGAGTTTTCGTCTGATACGGCTTACATGTACTCCTCTTATGATGACGAATGTGAAGCACAACCGACCGATAGAGACAAAATCATGGTGCTCGGCGGTGGTCCAAACCGTATTGGTCAAGGTATCGAGTTTGATTACTGTTGTGTTCATGCCTCACTCGCGCTACGCGAAGATGGTTATGAAACCATCATGGTTAACTGTAACCCTGAAACTGTTTCAACAGACTATGACACTTCCGATCGCCTCTATTTTGAACCAGTGACACTCGAAGATGTATTGGCGATTGTTCGTGTTGAAAAACCTAAAGGCGTCATCGTGCAATACGGTGGTCAAACACCACTGAAATTGGCTCGTGCACTTGAAGCCGCTGGAGTGCCTATCATTGGTACTAGCCCAGATGCGATTGACCGCGCCGAAGATCGTGAGCGTTTCCAACAAGCGGTTGAGCGTTTAGGTCTGCTGCAGCCAGAAAACGCAACAGTGACCACAATGGAACAGGCGATTGAAAAATCGAAAGACATCGGCTTCCCGCTGGTGGTACGCCCGTCTTATGTTCTTGGTGGCCGCGCGATGGAAATCGTTTATGACGAACAAGATCTGCGTCGTTACTTTAACGAAGCGGTCAGTGTGTCGAACGAATCACCAGTACTGCTTGATCGCTTCCTTGATGATGCGATTGAAGTCGATATTGATGCGATTTGTGATGGTGAGCGTGTCGTCATTGGCGGCATCATGGAGCACATTGAACAAGCGGGTGTTCACTCTGGTGACTCAGCTTGCTCTCTACCGGCTTATACGTTAAGCCAAGAAATCCAAGATGTGATGCGTGAACAAGTTGAGAAGCTGGCGTTTGAATTGGGCGTTCGTGGTTTGATGAACACGCAGTTTGCGGTTAAAGATAATCAAGTTTACCTGATTGAAGTTAACCCTCGTGCCGCTCGTACTGTACCGTTTGTGTCAAAAGCAACGGGCGCACCGCTTGCCAAAATTGCCGCGCGCGTGATGGCAGGGCAGTCTCTAGAGTCACAAGGCTTTACTAAAGAGATCATTCCTCCTTACTACTCAGTGAAAGAAGTGGTTCTGCCATTTAATAAATTCCCTGGTGTTGACCCACTGCTTGGCCCTGAAATGCGTTCAACGGGGGAAGTGATGGGTGTGGGTGCAACGTTTGCTGAAGCTTATGCAAAAGCGGAATTAGGTTGCGGTAATGTTTATCCTGAAGGCGGCCGAGCTCTGCTCTCTGTACGTGAAGGTGATAAACAGCGTGTGGTTGATTTAGCGTCGAAACTGGTGAAATTAGGTTATCAGCTTGATGCTACCCACGGTACGGCTGTAATTTTAGGTGAAGCCGGTATTAACCCACGTTTGGTGAATAAAGTGCATGAAGGTCGCCCTCATATTCTTGACCGTATTAAGAATAATGAATACACCTACATCATTAATACAGCCGAGGGGCGTCAAGCGATTGAAGATTCTAAAGTTCTTCGTCGTGGAGCATTAGCACAAAAAGTCAACTACACCACAACACTGAATGCTGCCTTTGCAACCTGTATGTCTCATACGGCCGATGCGAAGTCATCAGTTACGTCAGTGCAAGAGTTACACGCGCAAGTGAAAGCACACTTAGCATAAGCGTTAAAAAATAATAAATCAGTAGGTCTAAGACCTACATGACAACCTCATTGCCCGCTGAATTAAGCGGGCTTTTTTTATTCGGCCGAATTGAATCGTTTTACCAATGAAGAAGAGATTTGGCCTAGAGGATAGCTTTTTAATTGATGAAAAGTGGGAATGGGTTGTTGTCTTGGCTTTCGCTGTTTTCACCTTTTAAGTGGTGTTATTGTTGGTTTTTATTGTTCAATGCGTTGATAAGAAATGGAACTTTCACTGGAAGTATTAGGCCTGTTGTTTTTGGTTGCAGGGATTGCTGGGTTCATTGATGCGATGGCTGGCGGTGGCGGTTTGCTTACTTTGCCGGCTTTGCTGGCAGTAGGCGTGCCACCGACTCAAGCGCTGGCTACCAATAAGCTGCAAAGCTCATTTGGCAGTTTCTCCGCCACTTGGTATTTTGTACGCAATGGCATTGTGAACCTAAAAGAGATGAAGTTGGCGATAGCTTGTACTTTTATCGGCGCTGCGTGTGGGGCTGAACTTGTGCAGCATATGGATGCCAGTTTGTTGACCAGCTTAATCCCGCTGTTTCTGATCGGTATTTCACTTTATTTTCTACTTGCACCCGCGACGAAAACCCACAATGGGCCTGCTCCATTGTCTGAAACGGCTTTTGCTTTTACGGTCGGTTTTGGTATCGGCTTTTATGATGGTTTTTTCGGTCCGGGCACCGGGTCTATTTTTACGGTCTGTTTTGTCGTGTTAGGTCATTTTTCGTTGATTGAAGCGACTGCAAGAACCAAGGTTCTCAACTTCACTTCAAACATTGCTGCGCTGCTTTTTTTTGTTATTGCTGGCTTGCCGATTTGGAAGATAGGGCTGGTGATGGCCGTCGGTGGTTTTTTAGGGGCGAGAATGGGCGCAAAGATAGTGGTGACTAAAGGGCAGAAATGGATCCGCCCATTAGTTATTGTGATGTCGATGTTGATGGCAATAAAACTTCTTTGGCAACAGCATCAGCAATGGTTGTTATCAATCTTTTGATCCTTGGCGAGCGATAACTATTGCTGCGCAGACAGAGATGAACAGGCCGAACCAAAGGTTGTAGTTCATCAAAATCAAAGTAATAGCGAGGTTCAATGTTCAGTGCTTTAATCACTGAAAGTGGTACTAAAGCAGGCGTCATGCCTCCTAATGCTAATTGCGCTGCGGCCGTATACGAGTCCATTTCCATCTGTGGCGTGATGGCGAGTTTCGCCAATATATCGACTTGATAGGCGTTCGCTGGGTTGGACAAATCATTGGTAACGAGCTGTTTAGGTAACGAAGATAAGGGTGTTTGGCTGACAATGTAAAAGGGTTCATCTACCAGATGAAACGTCATTAGCCCATGATTAGCGGGTAAGTAGCCTGCGCAAAATCCTAATGTCGCTTTGCCTGATTGAACGTGCTGAACAATCCTCGGCGTATGGTTCGTGGTGATAGTGATGAACTTATCGTGCTTGAGGTACTGCCCCATGGTGGTATTAATATAGCCAGCGACTAACGTTTCTGAGCAGTCTATCTTGATCAGTGTGGCATCCGTAAAAGATTGCTGATCGAAAATCAAACCGCATAACTCACTAAAGCTTGGGCCGATAGTTTCAACCAAGGCTTGTGCATCTGTGGTTAATTTAATCTGTCGGCCATCAGGCTCAATCAGCTTTTTACCGACCCTTTTTTCTAAATTAGCAATCCGCTTACTAACGGCGGACTGGCTAATGTAGAGTAGGCTGCCCGTACGCCCCATGGTTTTTTCTTTGCTCAGCACCAGCAAAGTTTCGATACCTTCTAGCAACATAATTAATGACGATGAGGAATAGATTAGCTCATCTTATCGCAAAGCGACCATAACCCATAGCGTCTGTACATGTTACTGTTTGTGGTTTTGATGAGATCGGCTTTATTTATTCAGTGCAAAAGTGGGCAGTGATAAGTGCCAGCGGATCGCGCCAAGTCGAATGATTAAGGTTGAGGCGACTCCGGCCAGAAAGGCGCTTGAGCTATCGTAGCCCATCGCTAGTGCTGTGGTATGAAACAGACCGCCGATGATACAAGCTGTAGCATAGACTTCGCTGCGTAGCACCATTGGAATTTCACGGGCCAGTACATCACGAATAATACCGCCGCCACAGCCCGTGATAACGCCCATGATTACCGCAACCATGGCCGAGTCTTGATAGTTCATCGCCTTTTCAACACCAATGCCAACAAACACCGCTAAACCGATTGCATCACAAACGGGTAAGATCCACCAAGCAACGCGTTTAGGCCTGCGAACCAGCAGCATGGTGAGTAAACAAGTGATGAAAATGACCCAAAGGTAAGTGGTGTCTTTTATCCAGAAAACTGGCGTCGCACCCAATGCCATATCACGAATTGTTCCACCGCCAATTGCAGTAACGCTCGCAAGCACGACCACGCCAAACGGGTCCATTTTTAATCGACCAGCTAATAATACGCCAGAAATGGCAAAGATAGCCGTACCAAATAAGTCAATAAGATAGAGCAGCATGGAGTCCATGTTACTGGGTTCTCTTTAGTCGTTAATGGAACAAAATTCGGGCAGGAATTGTACGAGATTTTATTACGCAAGCGTTAGCGTTTTTGGCGAACGACGGAAAAGTACTCACACACTTCTTCTATCGCTTGCAGTGTTCTGGGCGTTGGTCGATTTAACCAATCTGAGGTTAGTGCCCACACAAACCCGTTTTGTACAGCGGGTAGTTGCTGTTGCCACTTTTGCCACATCGTGCCATTTTTTATCGCATGTTCAGAGGTGAAAATTACATCAGGTTTAGCCAGCAGCACTTGCTCAATCCCAACTTGAGGGTAGGGGGATGCGCTGTTGGCAAAAATATTTTCGCCGCCACAAAATTCAAAGACTTCACTGGGCCAACTGCCTTTGGCCAGTGTGATGATCGGTTTTTCACTGAGTTGATAGAAATAACGAACTTTACTTTGGCTGCCATAACTCTGTTTCAGAGTGATGAGTGATTGACGAAAATCACGCGCCGCTTGCTGGCCGATACTCGGATCATCGGCAAATTGGCTAAGTGCTTCAATATTATTGGCAATGTCATCGAGTTTTTGAGTTTTTGTCGTATAAATCCTCAGCCCTAACTGCTCTAATTTATCGAGCTCCTTCGCCGGATTGCCCGCAGGCCAAGCAATCACTAAATCCGGTTTTAGGGTAAGAATGCGCTCTATATTCAACCCTTGGTAATTGGCCACTTTTTCGAGTTTGAGTGCTTGTGCTGGGTAGTCACTGTACTCGCTGACGGCCACCAATTTATCACCAAGGCCAGCCGAAAAGGCCAATTCCGTGGCATGAGGGGCTAAGCTAATGATGCGTTTAACTTGCGCTTGAACTGGAAAAGCCACGCACAGCGTGACGACAACATTGAGAAACAGTAAACGCATCTAAAATCCTTGATGGACGAGCAGCAGTATCGCGCTCTCTAATGCTATCCACGCGAAAATACGCCAAGCTAACAGTTTTTGGATTTGCGCAAGGTGGAAGGCTGATGGGGCGATACGTCCGCCTATTTTTACGCGCAGGGCTTTTTTATCACCGTAGATAGCTGGGCCACCTAAGGCCAGTGATAGTTTATTGCCGACGGCGGTTAACAACCATGCAGGCCCCGGGAGTGGCCATAAGCGGCTTTGTTGTAACATGGCTGAGAAGGTGTTTGATGCGTTGCGACCAATGATAATCAATAGGCTAAATAGGCGCAGTGGCACAAAGTCAAGCACAGCCAGCAAGCGTACCGATGGAATACCAAAAGGATGAAACGCCGCTCGCGAAGGCGCCCAAGCTCTGGCGAGTTCAGCGATGAGACGGTACATCAACGCGCCAATACCGCCAAGACAGGCGTACCAAAACAGCACCGCGATCACGTTGCGCCCATAGCCAATAATGACGGTTTCAGCGCCCGCCTTACCTAACCCCAGCGCTGACAAGCTATCGGTTTCACGATTCACAAAAGGGGCAAGTACGCTGCGAGCGTATTTTTTGTCTTCTTTGCTGAGTGCGCCGATAAGCTGATTGGCTAATAATTCTTGGCTACGCCAATCAAATGCGAGTAATAGTAGCGCTAAATCAAATAGTTGAGGTTGCCATACCAAAGGTTTTAACGCGACTAAGGTGACCCATGCGGGTAGGCACATCAATAGCCAAGCCAGTGTGCCGGAAAGTAGGCTTTGTGAATAACTGCTACTGGTATTGACTTTATCCGCTAATATTTCCGCAAATTTTCGCCACAAAGTGACGGGATGAGCGTTACGCGGGATGGGTAAAATAAGATGAAAGGCAACCGCTCCCCACATCACGAGGAGCGTACCGTTGGCATACAAGTAGGTGATTAACTCGTCCATGTTGAGTCTGTCACTGCTTACTTAAGCAGTTCGACCATCTTAATCACCATTTCTGATGAGCTTTGTGCGGCAAGCGGTAAAAATTCATCAAAGGACATCGGAGACGCTTTATCGGCTACATCTGAAATGGCGCGAACGACCACAAAAGGCACTTTGAATTGGTGGCAAGTTTGTGCAATTGCTGAAGCTTCCATCTCAACCGCAATCACGGTTGGGAAGTGTTGGCGAATAAAGCTTTGACGCTCAGCGGTACAAACGAAAGCATCCCCGGTACAAATCAGGCCGCGTACCGCGTGCTTATCTTTGATGTGTGTGAGAGCTTGTTCTGCAACGCGGATCAATGCATCATCCGCTTTGAAAGCGGCTGGTTGACCTGCCATTTGCCCCATTTCATAGCCAAATGCTGTTACATCGGCATCATGGTGACGAACTTCGCTTGAAATGACTACATCACCCATGGTTAAGCTTGAATCAAAACCACCTGCAGAACCGGTGTTAATCACTACATCTGGTTGGTATTCATTAAGTAAAAGAGTGGTGCCAATGGCTGCGGCGACTTTACCAATGCCAGATTGTAGCAGCACCACATCCACCCCATGGATTTGACCTGAAAAATAGGTGCAGCCCGCTTTGCTGACTTCTTGAACATTGTCGATTGCGTCTTTTAATATCGCGACTTCTTGCTCCATCGCGCCAATAATGCCGATTTTCATGAGGTTTCTCTTATTCGGTTAGTAGTAAATATTCGGTTGATAGTAAATATCTGGTGAATATACCCTTCCTACTTGAAGCCGCAGCGGTGTTGGCTACGTTCGTTCACCCCAATCACATAGTTTGCCTATGCTCATGGGGACTCACTCACTTGCCGCCTACCTGCAACTCCAAGTTGTTTGGGTATAGCTAAATTGGCCGAAGTTTAGCACGAAACTTTCCGCCAGTGCGATATTGAGCAACTATTCAATCAAGCCTGCTTTGGTGAGGTTTTCTCGCAGTGTTTCTGCTCGCTTACGATTGACGCCCATATCTGAATAACCAATGCGCGATTCAGATCGTACGATTAAACGTCCGTTCTCTATCTTAAGTTCAAGATCATCCACAAATCGCCAAATACGACTGGTGCATTCAATGCGGAGATAATTGTCCTCTTTCACCGCCGTTTTAGAGCGAGGAATAGAAAGCGCTACCGCTTCGATTTTATCTAAAGAGACGCCTGTTTTGAGGATAAAGGGAGAGAGCGAGAACGCGTTACGCTCATCTTGAGTCGAAACGCAATTCGGTTTATTTCCGCAAGGGGTCGCAGTGCGATCGGTCATAGTTGTCACTCCTTGGCTGCAAGCGGTTAGTGTGGCAAACATCAGTAAACTTAGTACTACGCGCATGATAGTCCTTATCAAATGAATCCTCATTACCAATCGCCAAAATACAAGCGAGCTGCAGTGTCGATGGCTGAAGGAAAATGGCCTAAGAAAAAAGGATTCACGTTACCATGAATCCTTCAAGGATATTAAGCAGTTAAGGCTTAAAGACCTAAGTAGTCAAGTATTCCTTCTGCGGCTTTGCGCCCTTCGTCAATGGCCGTGACGACCAGATCGGAGCCGCGCACGGCATCCCCACCAGCAAAAATTTTTTCATTACTGGTTTGGTACTGGAACGATTGCTGCGACGCGGCCTTAATGCGTCCCCATTGATCAAGTTCAACGCCGAATGGCTCAAGCCATGGCATGGCATGTGGCTGAAAACCAAACGCCATAATGACGGCATCGGCTGCCAACACATGTTCGCTACCCGCAACGGGCTCGGGCTTGCGACGCCCAGCGGCGTCAGGCTCCCCTAAAGCGGTTTGCACCACTTTAACGCCACTCACTTGGCCTTGTTCATTGACCTCAATGGCGAGCGGTTGCAGGTTGAACATAAATTCTACGCCTTCTTCTTTGGCATTTTTCACTTCTCGGCGCGAACCCGGCATGTTCTCTTCATCGCGTCGGTAGGCACAAATCACTTTGGCGGCATGTTGGCGAATGGAAGTACGCACGCAATCCATCGCAGTGTCTCCGCCTCCAAGTACCACGACTTTTTTGCCCGCCATATCAATAAATGGTTGGGGTGATTCCAAACCCATCACTTTATAAGTATTTGACACTAAGAAGGGTAGAGCATCGTAAACACCGTTTGCTTCTTCATTTTCTAGCCCTGCGCGCATGTTTTGGTAAGTCCCGACACCGAGAAAAACGGCATCATATTCATTAAGCAGCGTTTGCAGTGTGATGTCTTTACCTACTTCGATGTTGAGCTGAAATTCGACGCCCATCTCACTGAAAATGCGGCGGCGGTTTTCCATTACGCCTTTTTCAAGTTTGAAAGAGGGAATACCAAAGGTTAGCAAACCACCAATTTCAGGATAGCGATCAAACACCACGGGCTTTACTCCGTTGCGCACTAAAATATCGGCTGCGGCTAGGCCAGCTGGGCCTGCACCAATGATCGCCACTTTCTTATCCGTCCACTCCACGTGTGACATGTCTGGTTTCCAGCCCATCTCAAACGCTTTGTCGTTAATGTATTTTTCGATGTTACCTATGGTGACCGCACCAAAGTCATTGTTTAGGGTACAAGAGCCTTCACAGAGGCGATCTTGTGGGCAGACTCGCCCACAGACTTCGGGCAAGCTGTTGGTTTGGTGCGATAGTTCAGCGGCTTCAATAATGCGCCCTTCATTGGCCAGTTTTAGCCATTGCGGAATGTAGTTGTGCACTGGGCATTTCCATTCGCAGTAAGGGTTGCCGCAATCTAAGCAGCGATCCGCTTGAGCAGTCGCTTGCTGTTTAGTAAAGGGTTCGTAAATTTCGACGAACTCGATTTTGCGAATAGTGAGCGGCTTTTTTGCCGGATCAACTCGATTCACATCAATAAATTGGTATACGTTCTGGCTCATTAATCTGGCTCCTTCCAATTATTGCGCTTGAACGCGAAGTTCGGCGGCACTGCGGCTTTGATGGCCGAGTAGGGTTTGCAGATCCGCCGCTTGGGGTTTGATGAGATAGAACTTTGGAATCCATTCATCAAAGTTCGCTAAGATCTGTTCAGCATGCACCGACCCCGTCTCTTCCAAATGCTCGGCAATTAAACCACGTAAATGTTCTTGGTGAATGTAGAGATCTTGCAATGAAATAGCCTCTACTGATTCACTATTGACTCGACCTTGGAAATCACCGTTTTCATCCATCACGTAAGCAAAGCCGCCCGTCATACCCGCGCCAAAGTTAACGCCTGTTGCGCCCAAAATGGCGACGATTCCGCCTGTCATGTATTCGCAAGCGTTATCACCAGCGCCTTCGATAACTGTGATAGTGCCAGAGTTGCGCACACCAAAACGCTCTCCCGCTTTGCCTGCCGCAAACAGCTTGCCGCCCGTTGCGCCATATAAACAGGTGTTGCCGATGATCGTAGCGTCGTTGCAGTTAAAAGCGGTACCAAGGTGGGGTTTGATGACCAGCTTTCCGCCAGCCATCCCTTTACCAACATAGTCATTAGCATCACCAGTAAGGTAAAGCTCAACACCACCCGCGTTCCATACACCAAATGACTGACCTGCTGTGCCATCGAGATAAATTTTAATCGGCGAGGCGGCTACGCCTTGGTTACCATAACGTTTGGCGATTTCACCAGATAGGCGAGCACCGAGCGAGCGGTCAGTATTTTGTACGTTGTAATACAAGCTGATCGATTGTTGTGCTTCAACTGCCGCTAAAGCGTCATCGACAAATTGTTGGTTAAGTTGTCCTTTATCAAACGGTGTATTGGGTTGAGTCCAGTAAAGCGGATGACCCTGAGCGGATACTGGCGCTTCCAATAAACCGGATAAGTCCAATTTGCTTTGCTTGGCGGTCATCCCTTCAAGTACTTCTAGTAAATCGGTGCGGCCAATCAGATCGGTGAGCTTTTCAACGCCCAACTGCGCCAAGTAACCACGGACTTCGTCGGCAAGACCGATGAAATAGTTCATCACCATCTCAGGTAAGCCTTTGAAATACTCTTTCCGCAGCGTTTCATCTTGCGTTGCTACGCCCGTCGCACAGTTATTAAGGTGGCAAATCCGTAAGAATTTACAGCCCATCGCGACCATAGGAGCTGTGCCAAAACCGAAGCTTTCGGCACCTAAAATCGCGCCTTTAATCACGTCCAATCCTGTTTTTAGACCACCGTCAACTTGAAGTCGAATTTTGTGGCGCAGGCCGTTTGCGACTAACGCTTGTTGGGTTTCAGCAAGGCCGAGTTCCCAAGGGCTACCAGCGTATTTTACCGAGGTGAGCGGGCTAGCCGCTGTACCGCCGTCATAGCCAGAAATAGTGATAAGATCGGCGTAGGCTTTGGCAACGCCAGTGGCAATGGTGCCAACGCCCGGCTCTGAAACTAATTTGACCGAAACCAAAGCTTTTGGGTTAACTTGTTTGAGATCGAAAATCAGCTGGGCTAAATCTTCAATCGAATAAATATCGTGGTGCGGCGGTGGTGAAATTAAGGTCACGCCTTGCACTGAATAGCGCAATTTGGCAATTTCCGCGGTCACTTTATGGCCGGGAAGTTGGCCGCCTTCACCTGGCTTCGCTCCTTGCGCCACTTTAATTTGCAGTACGTCAGCATTGGTGAGGTAATGCGGAGTCACGCCAAAACGCCCTGATGCGACCTGCTTAATACGGGAGTTACGTTCAGTGCCAAAACGGCGTGGATCTTCTCCACCTTCACCAGAGTTGGAGTAGCCACCTAAGCGGTTCATTGCGGTCGCTAACGCTTCATGAGCTTCTGGGCTTAAGGCGCCAATCGACATCGCCGCAGAATCAAAACGTTTAAATAGCTCCGTACTGGGTTCAATTTTTTCCAATGGTAGCGGTGTCGCTGATTTTTTTAAGCGCAGTAAATCGCGTAGCATCGCGACGGGGCGTGCGTTGACCTGCTGGGCAAAGCTTTGGTAATCGGCGCTTTCACCTGATTTAACTGCGGCTTGTAAGGTACCAACCACATCTGGGTTATAGGCATGGTATTCACCACCATGCACGTATTTTAATAAGCCACCTTGTTCGAGCGTTTTACGTTTGGTCCACGCTTTGCGCGCTAAATTAAATAGATCTTGTTGGAAGTCTTCGAAGTTAGCACCTTGAATGCGCGTGGTGACGCCTTTAAAACACAACTGAACTACGTCGCTATGTAGGCCAACCGCTTCAAACAGCTGCGAGCAGCGATAAGAGGCAACGGTTGAAATGCCCATTTTCGACATGATTTTCAATAAACCTTTGTCGATACCGTAGCGGTAGTTTTGCATCACCTCGCGATAGCTTTTTTCCAACGTGCCATCATCAATCATTTTGCCGAGCGTTTCGTAGGCCAAGTAAGGGTAGACGGCGGTTGCGCCAAAGCCGATTAAGACTGCAAATTGATGAGGGTCACGTGCGGTGGCGGTTTCGATAATGATGTTTGCATCGCAGCGTAAATTGGCTTCGACTAAGCGAGTGTGTACTGCGCCCACGGCCATTGCCGCTGGGATCGGCAGTTTATCCTTATGCAAAGCGCGGTCAGATAGTACGATCAATACCGATCCTTGGCGTACAGCCTCCTCTGCTTGTTGGCAAAGTTCGAGCAAAGCTTGCTTGAGATCCTTATGCTGTGGATCGTAATTGATGTCTAAAATGGTATTGCGATAGTGTTTGTCGCTGAGCTCCAATAGCTGTTGCATGTCGGAATAGAGCAAGATAGGTGAATCAAAGGTAACACGATAAGCGTGACCATCGGTTTCACAGAACACGTTCATCTCTTGGCCGATGCTGGTGGCCAGTGACATCACGTGCTTTTCACGTAGTGGATCGATAGGCGGGTTCGTAACTTGGGCAAATTTTTGGCGGAAATAATCGGTAACCAAGCGCTCTTTCGAAGAGAGCACCGCCATCGGCGTATCATCACCCATTGATCCCACCGCTTCTTGGCCTACATCTCCCAGTACGCGCAGTACTTGATCAATCTCTTCGTTGCTCATTGCAAACTGTTTTTGATAGGTTTTTAGCTCGTCATTGTCAAAGCTGCGCTCGCCCACCAAGTCGTCACTGAGTTCAGAAAATGGCGTTAATCGGTGGACGTTATTTTTCATCCACTCGCCATAAGGGTGGCGGCTTTTGAGATCGTTATCAATTTCACTAGATTGCCACAATTTCCCATGACGGGTGTCGATCACCAGCAGTTCACCGGGCCCAACGCGGCCTTTTTCAGCCACTTCATCGGGCGCGTAATCCCAAATTCCGACTTCAGAGGCGAGGGTGATGAGTTTATCTTTGGTGATCACATAACGCGCAGGGCGAAGGCCATTGCGATCAAGGTTACAAGCAGCATAACGGCCATCCGATAACACAATGCCAGCTGGGCCATCCCATGGCTCCATGTGTTTTGAGTTAAAGTCGTAAAAGGCACGAAGGTCTGGGTCCATATCAGGGTGATTTTGCCACGCCGGCGGCACTAACATACGCATGGCACGGAAAATATCCATTCCCCCCGCTAAAAACAGATCGAGCATGTTGTCTAAGCTTGATGAATCGGAACCTGTTTCATTGACAAATGGCGCGGCGGTTTGCAGATCCGGTAGTAGGGGAGAGGCAAATTTGTAAGCCCGTGCTCGCGCCCATTGACGGTTCCCTTCGATAGTATTGATTTCACCATTGTGCGCTAAGTAGCGGAACGGCTGTGCCAGTGGCCAACGTGGCTGAGTATTGGTTGAAAAGCGCTGGTGGAACAAGCAAATGGCTGATTCCATCCGTAGATCAGCTAGGTCAAGATAAAAGCGCGGTAGGTCTGCAGGCATGCACAAGCCTTTGTAAACAATGACTTGAGTCGATAGTGAGCAAATATAGAAATCACGATCTTCGGTGATCTGTTTTTCAATGCGACGGCGAGCAATGTAAAGGCGTCGTTCAATGTCTCGTTCACGCCAACCCGCTGGAGCACTAATAAAGACTTGTTGAATATCAGGCACGGATTCGGCAGCAATAGGGCCAAGTACAGCTTGGTTCGTTGGTACGGTTCGCCAGCCTGTCACTGTGAGTGTTTCTTGCGCCAGTTCTTTGTTGATAATATCGCGCGCTGATTGCGCTTTGACCGGATCTTGGCTGAAGAAAATCATACCAATCGCATACTGTTTGGCGAGCTTCCAGCCTTTTTCTTCAGCGATGAGTCGTAGGTAACTATCTGGTTTTTGTAGTAATAGACCACAGCCATCACCGGTTTTACCATCGGCTGCGATGCCGCCACGGTGGGTCATGCGATCTAATGCTGAAATCGCGGTTCTGACTAATTTATGGCTGGTTTGGCCTTCCATGTGGGCGATCAAACCAAATCCACAGTTGTCTTTCTCTAAACTTGGATCATATAGAGCCATTGCAATTCTCCCTTTGCTTCTCTGTCATCCAGACAGTAAATGACTAACTATTCTATTTTTGTTGTTTTAAGTGGGTAATTATGCGTTCATTCTCAATTTAAATTTTAACAAAAATGATTATTTTAATTTTCACTGACTTCACAACCTATAGCTTATGGTGCAAAAGGTCAAGTTGTTGGTGAAAAATCATGTTGCAATGGGATTTACCACCTAATCATCTAGATTAATATAATATATTCAATGAGATAGAATTTTTGTTGTTACAGTTTGTTAACGTGGGTAATCTCATGGAATAAGAATTAGCCATAAAAAAGGCCAGCATCAAATGCTGGCCAAAAAGTAGAACGTTGGAAGGAATCATCGCTGCTTAGCGCTCTGGATCACCTTGAACCAGCGAAAAGAGCGCGAGGCACTAGGCTGAAAGCATCAATGAGTCGGCTTTCGCTTCTAAGTTGGTGTTGCCCATCAAGTAAGCGTCGATCTCGCGTGCGCACTCGCGCCCTTCATTGATACAACGTACGACTAACGATTGTCCTGTGCGCATATCACCGGCAGCGAAAACACCTTTTTGGTTGGTCGCAAAACCTTGTGTTGCCACATTGCCACGCTCATCTAACTTGATATCAAGCTGAGCAAGTACACCATGTGGTTCTGGATGTAAAAAGCCCATGGCAAGGAAAGCCATATCACACGCAATAATACGTTCACTGCCCGCGACTTCATCAAAGTTCGGGCGCTCACCCGGTTTTGCATCTTGCCAAACGATATCAGCAACACGTAGCCCTGTGACTTGACCTTGCTCGTTGCCGAGGAACTCTTTGGTTAGAATATTCCAATGACGTTCGCAGCCCTCTTCGTGGGAGGTTGAGGTGCGCAAAATCATTGGATATTGCGGCCAAGGCATATTGGCTGGGCGTTTATTGGCTGGGATCGGCATGATTTCAACTTGCGTGATGCTTGCGGCGCCGTGTCGGTTTGAGGTTCCGACACAGTCAGAACCAGTATCCCCACCACCAATTACCACCACATGTTTGCCCTTAGCGTGGATCTCATCAGTTTTAAGATCCATGTTATTCGCACGGCGGTTATTTTGTGCCAGAAACTCCATCGCAAAATGAACCCCTTTTAACTCGCGCCCCGGAATCGGCAGGTTACGAGGCACGGTAGAGCCACCTGTAAGCAAGATGACATCAAACTCTTGGCGCAGTTGCTGTGCGTTGATATCAACACCGATATGTGCATTTACTTCAAACTTGACGCCCGCTTCTGCCATCAAATTGATTTTGCGATCAATAACGTCCATACCCAGTTTGAAATCCGGAATGCCAAAACGCAGCAGGCCGCCGACTTTTTCATCACGTTCAAACACAGTAACTGAGTGACCCGCGCTGTTCAGCTGCTCAGCTGCGGCCAAACCCGCCGGGCCAGAGCCAATGATAGCGATGGTTTTTCCAGTACGAGAACGCGGCTTTTTCGCTTTGGCATAGCCTTCGCGATAAGCCGTTTCCACGATGGTTTTTTCGATATTACAGATGGTAATGGGATCTTGGTTGATCCCGAGTACGCACGAACTTTCACAAGGAGCAGGGCACACGCGGCCTGTAAACTCAGGGAAGTTATTAGTTGAGCTTAAGATCTTCCAAGCTTCTTCCCAACTATCACGATAAACGGCATCGTTAAATTCAGGAATAATGTTACCGATAGGGCAACCGTTATGGCAAAACGGTACTCCGCAGTCCATGCAACGAGACGCTTGAGTATTAATTTTGCTACCAAACTCTTCGTTGAGGACAAACTCTTGGTTGTTTTGAATGCGAACCGTTGGATCGAGCTTTTTTGGCAGCTCGCGGCCATGTTCTAAAAATCCAGTAGGCTTACCCATTTATACGGCCTCCACTTCTTCCGTTTGTACTTGCGCAGCTGCAGCCTTGCGTTTTTGAAGAACCGCTTTGTAGTCACGCGGCATCACTTTTACCATTTGGGTAAGGTTTGCTTCAAAATTATCAAGGAATAACTGAGCCACTTCACTTCCTGTGAACTGAACATGCTTGTTGAGCATCTCACGTAGCAGATCGGTATCTTCTTGTTGCAGTGGGTCGAGATCAACCAATTCAGCGTTAAGCTTAGTTTCGAAGTCTCCATGTCGATTCCACACGTAGGCTACACCGCCACTCATACCAGCCGCAAAGTTACGTCCTGTCGAACCTAGGATCACTGCGACGCCACCTGTCATGTATTCACAGCCGTGATCGCCGATACCTTCTACGACCACTTTGGCTCCTGAGTTACGCACGCAGAAACGTTCTCCAGCAAGGCCGCGAATATAGGATTCACCAGAAGTTGCGCCATAGAAACAGACGTTACCCACCACGATATTATCTTGCGCAATGATGGTTGAGCGCGTGTCAGGGTAGAGCACTAACGTACCGCCAGATAAGCCTTTGCCCCAATAATCGTTGGCATCACCTTCCACTTCAAACGTCACCCCTTTAGCAAGGAATGCACCGAATGATTGGCCTGCGGAGCCGTTGAATTTAACTTTCATTGGCTGAGGTAGACCTTGGTCTTTGTATACCTTCGATATTTCGTTCGATAGCATAGTACCCGTGCTACGGTCAGTGTTGACGATAGGGAAGACTGCGTTAACCGCTTCGCCTTTTTCAAGCGCGGGGTTGGCTATTTGAATTAGCTGACGATCTAGCACGTTTTCTAGATGATGATTTTGTTTGGTTTGGCAATAAACACCATCTTCTGCACGAGGCTCTTGAATGTACAACACTGGTGACAAATCGAGGTTTTTGTATTTCCAGTGGTTGATGTTGTCACGCACTTTCAGTTTATGCGATTGGCCAACCATTTCATCGATAGTACGGAAACCCATTTCAGCCATGATTTCACGTAAGCCTTGCGCCATGTATTGGAAGAAGGTGACGACATCGTCTACGCGGCCATCAAAGCGCTCACGCAAGGTTTTGTTTTGTGTCGCAATCCCTACTGGGCAGGTGTTTTTATGACACTTACGCATCATGATACACCCTTCAACCACTAGCGCAGCGGTGGCAATTCCCCACTCTTCCGCGCCTAACAATGTCGCCATTGCAAGGTCACGTGGTGTTTTCATCTGACCGTCACTTTGCACCACAATGCGATTACGCAGGCCATTTTTAAGCAAGGTTTGGTGCGTTTCAGCAAGGCCGAGCTCCCAAGGTAAGCCTGTGTGACGAATCGAAGACATCGGTGATGCACCCGTGCCGCCATCATAGCCAGCAATTAATACCACATCCGCTTTGGCTTTAGCCACACCGGAGGCGATAGTACCAACCCCGGCTTCGGAAACTAATTTCACGTTGACGCGGCCGGTACGGTTCGCGTTTTTCAAATCAAAGATCAGCTGCGCCAAATCTTCGATCGAATAGATATCGTGATGTGGTGGTGGTGAAATAAGACCGACTCCCGGAGTCGAGTGGCGTGTCGCGCCGATCCAATCATCGACTTTATCACCCGGCAGTTGCCCACCTTCACCTGGTTTCGCGCCTTGAGCCATTTTGATCTGTAGTTCATCGGCATTGGTGAGGTAGTAGGAGGTCACGCCAAAACGACCAGAAGCGACCTGTTTAATTGCAGAGCGTTCCCAATCGCCATTTTCTTTGCGTTCAAAGCGTGCTGGATCTTCACCGCCTTCACCCGAGTTGGATTTCGCGCCAATACGGTTCATCGCCACGGCTAACGTTGAGTGCGCTTCGTAGGAGATTGAACCAAACGACATGGCACCGGTTGCGAAGCGTTTTAAAATACGTTCAATCGGTTCCACTTCCTCAATGGGAATCGAACCGGCTGGATTTTTAACAAAATCAAGCTGGCTACGCAGCGTTGCAGCGTTGTCGCCTTGGTCATCTACCGCTTTCGCGTATTGCTTGAACTGTACATAATCTTTGTTGCGTGTTGATTGTTGCAGCAACGAAATCGTCTCTGGGTTAAACAGGTGTTTTTCGCCACGCTGTTTCCACTGATAAACGCCGCCCACATCCAACACTTGCACTGGAACTTCGCGAGTCGGGTAGCCCACGCGATGGCGAACTAACACCTCTTTTGCGATGTCATCAATAGTCAAACCTTGGATGCGCGATACAGTGCCAGTGAAGTACTTATCTACCACTGATTTGCTGATGCCCAAGGCTTCAAAAATTTGCGCACCGTGGTAAGACTGTAGCGTGGAAATGCCCATTTTGGAGAAGATCTTCAGCAGCCCGCCGTTGATGCCTTTGCGGTAATTGTCAAACAGATCTTTCGCTGCAATGGTCGGGTCGAGTTTTTTGACTCGTTGTAAATCGATAATGGTTTCAATGACTAAATACGGGTTAACCGCATTTGCGCCATAGCCAATCAATGTCGCAAAGTGGTGTGTTTCACGCGCGTCGCCGGTTTCTACCACTATGTCACATTTAGCTCGTAAGCCTTTGCGGATCAGGTGGTGATGAACTGCACCGACAGCGAGCATTGCAGGGATCGCCGCATGGTTTGAGTTTACCGCGCGGTCAGTCAATAAAATAATCGAGTAACCATCGATAACCGCATCTTCTGCATATTGGCAAATGCGTTTCAGCGCGCGTTCCAATTTGCCTTGATCTTCACTGGCTTGAAATACGATATCTAAGGTTTTCGCTTGCAGATGTTCGTTATCAATAGCGCGCAGTTTCTCAAGCTCAGAGTTGGAAAGAACCGGAGATTCCAATTCGACTTTTAAGCAGTGCAGGGGGGTCTCTGTCAGTAAGTTTTGATCTTTACCGAGGTAAGTATTGAGCGACATCACCATTCTTTCACGGATCGGGTCGATCGGTGGGTTGGTGACCTGAGCAAACAGTTGCTTAAAGTAGTTGGAGAGATGCTGTGATTGATGCGAAAGCACTGCCAGAGGCCAGTCTGCCCCCATGGCCGAAAGCGGTTCATAACCGGTTTTTGCCAAAGGAAGAATGATTTCATTCACCTCTTCTGAGCTGACGCCAAACGATTGTTGGCGGGACATTAGACGCTCAGGAGCAGGTTGGCTGTACTGGTTGCTCGCTTCAGGCAGTTTTTTCAAGCTGAGGAGGTTCTCTTCAACCCATTTGGCGTAGGGCTGCGCATTCGCAATGCTGTCTTTCACTTCCTCATCAGAAATGATGCGTCCTTGCTCTAAATCAGCGACAAAGATACGTCCGGGCTGTAAACGGCCACGGTATTCCACGTTCTCTGGTGCAATTTCAACCACGCCAGATTCAGAAGCCATGATCAGAAAATCATCTTTAGTCACGGTATAACGTGATGGGCGCAGGCCGTTACGGTCCAGTGTTGCGCCAACTTGTACACCATCGGTAAAACATACTGATGCTGGGCCATCCCACGGTTCCATGACGTTAGCATGGTATTGGTAAAATGCGCGGCGGGTTGGATCCATATTTTTATTTTCTTGCCACGCTTCAGGGATCATCATCATCAGGGCGTGTGGCAGGCTGCGGCCAGACAGAACCAATAACTCTAATGCCATATCGAAGTTGGCGGAATCTGAACTGCCTTCTTGGCAAATTGGCAGCAGCATGTCGATTTCAGCTTGTGTAAACAAATCTGATTCGAGGATCGCTTCGCGCGCTTTCATCCAGTTTAAATTGCCGCGAACTGTGTTGATTTCGCCGTTGTGCGCAATGTAACGGAAAGGCTGAGCTAAGCGCCATTTAGGGAATGTATTGGTCGAAAAACGAGAATGCACCAGTGCCAGCGCGGTCACCATGGTCGGATTTTGTAGATCAAGGAAGTACTGTGGTACTTGTTCTGTGGTGAGCTGACCTTTATACACCAAGGTTTTGTAAGACATAGAGTTGATGTAAAAATCATCACCAATGTTGGACACACTTTCTAAGCAGACTCGAACGGTGTAATTACGCAGAACGTACAATTTACGCTCTAATTCTGCGGGGGTGGTACTTGGGCCACCGGAGATGAAAACGTGCTCAAATTGAGGCTCAGTGCTAAGTGGGTCTGCGCCAATCATGGAGTTATCGGTTGGCAAAACGCGATAACCCAGTACTTCTAAATCGAGTCTCTTGGCGTTGCGTTCTAAAATATCACGACACTGGGCGCGTTTGTGCTCATCTCTTGGAAACAGCACCACGCCGACGCCGTACTTTTCAAACGAAGGCAGTTTTAAGCCAAGTTTAACGGTCTCTTCAAGTAAAAACTCATGGGGTTTTTGTAATAAGATACCTGCGCCATCACCAGAACATGGGTCACAGCCTTGGCCACCACGGTGTTCCATACGAGCAAGCATGTCTAAAGCTTGAGTCACAACTTGGTGAGACTTACGGTTTTTCAGGTGGGCAACAAAACCGATACCACAAGCGTCATGCTCCAATTCAGGAGTATATAGACCTCGTGAATCCTGCTCTCTATCTACCATAGATACATCCTTCCAGTTCAATTTAGACGCACGTGTGCTAAGGCATACTTAGCGATGCGACTTGTCCTTTAATTGTTATCAATCTAAACCTGCCTGTGTTGGCGGGTTCGAATCCTTTCCGTCTCTCGCCGGAAAAATATGGCGAGAAAAACATTCCTTAGTGATATTCAATTTATTTATGCCACTTGCTAGTGGTTTGTATAGGAGGGGTGCGAATATCACCGATTTTTCCACAACTATTTATGTAAGGAATATCACAAAAAATAGGGCGGATGTGTAAGTATCCTACAATTTTGTTTATAGGAATTCCAACGAAAACTCATTTTAGTCGCCCATTTTTTCGTTAAAAATGCATGTACCGTTTAACATTGGTGCAACATTAAGCAAATAACGCTGTTTTTATGAATGTTTATTGATTTTTGTTAGGTTGGAGAGTGTTTGATACGGCTACTCTTTGTGAATTTATTTTGCAGGGATGTAATTTAGTTACATAAATCTAACTGAGATTCATTACTATCTATAAGCGGTATTTCTTCAATGCAATTACATCAACTGGTTAACACGATCGGCCAAGATCTGCAGCGCCGTTATGGCGAAAAAGTTCACAAGCTGACCCTGCATGGTGGTTTTAGCTGTCCGAATCGAGATGGCACGATTGGGCGAGGTGGTTGCACCTTCTGTAATGTCGCTTCTTTTGCTGATGAAGAAACACAAGCCCAAAGTATTGAGCAGCAATTGACAGAACGCGCTGGTGAAATCAAACGTGCCAAAAAATATCTCGCGTATTTTCAAGCTTATACCAGTACCTATGCAGAAGTGCAGGTGTTGAAAAATATGTATCAGCAAGCGCTTCAATCGGCTGACATTGTTGGGTTATGCGTTGGCACTCGGCCTGATTGTGTACCCGATGCTGTGCTCGATTTATTGGCCGATTATGTGCGACAAGGTTTTGAAATTTGGCTCGAACTGGGTTTGCAAACCGCCAATAATCAAACGCTCAAACGGATCAACCGTGGTCATGATTTTGAATGTTATGCGTTGATCGCTGAGCGCGCTCGAGCCTTGGGGATCAAAGTATGCACGCATCTCATTGTGGGGCTACCTAAAGAAACTCGTACCGATAATCTTCAAACCTTAAAGCAAGTCTTAGCGGTAGGCACTGATGGTATCAAGTTACATGGGTTGCATATTGTTGAAGGCAGTACGATGGCCAAAGCGTGGCGAGCAGGAAAATTACAAGCGCCAACGTTAGAAGAGTATGTTTCCATTGCGAGTGAATTGATTCAAATGACGCCGCCTGAGATCATTTATCACCGAGTCTCGTCAGCCGCCCGGCGGCCGACCCTGCTTGCGCCACTGTGGTGTGAAAATCGTTGGCTTGCGATGACCGAAATAGGTCGAGCACTTAATCAAGGTGGCGCACAAGGCTCACGCTTAAGTCGACCGTTTGTCTATACGCTTCCAAACAGCTAAAGATTCAAGCAATTTCGCAAATCCTTGTGATTAACTTGGCTGACGAATCGACGTTAAACGCGTTAGACTAGTGGCACTGTTATTACATGGAAGTGTTTAATGAAACCCATGAAAAACCTTGCCCAGTACTATGTCGACCTATTGGTCAAACTGGGCATTCTCCGTTTCTCCATTCTTCTTGCGCTCGCTTTAGTGGCCTTGGCAGTGGTGGTGCAAGTTGGTATCACGCTGGTGCTCAATGGTTATGTTGATGATATCGACATCGTTCGTTCCGTCTTTTTTGGTTTATTGATCACGCCTTGGGCGGTCTATTTCCTTTCTGTGGTGGTCGATCAGTTAGAAGAGTCACGTCAACGTCTCTCGAAGTTGGTTTCTAAGCTCAAAGACATGCGCTCACGCGATCAAGAGCTCAATTATAAGCTTCAGCAAAATATCGAAAAACTCAACCAAGAAATTGAAGAGCGAATTAAGGCAGAGGAAGCGCGTGAAGAGGCGATGGCCGATTTAGAAAACGAGGTCTATCAACGCGAAAAAACGCAGCTTGAATTGGCAGAAAGAACCGCCTTATTGCGCTCTTTTATCGATGCCTCTCCTGATCTGATTTACTACCGTAATGCGAACGGCGTTTTTTCTGGCTGCAACCGAGCGATGGAAGAGCTAACGGGTAAGCGTGAGCATCAGTTGGTTGGGTTAACTCCGTGGGATGTCTATAGCAAAGAAGTCGCGCAACAGATCGTTGAAACTGACGAAAAAGTGTTTGCTGACAATCAAGCCATCACTTATGAGCAGTGGCTTGAATACCCTGATGGCCGCAAAAACTATTTTGAACTGCGTAAAGTCCCTTTTTATAGCAAAGATGGCCGCCACTTAGGGTTGGTGGGCTTTGGGCGAGACATTACCGAACGTAAACGCAATCAAGAGTCTTTGGAAAAAGCGAGCCGGGATAAAACCACCTTTATTTCGACCATCAGCCACGAATTGCGCACACCACTCAACGGTATCGTTGGTTTGAGCCGCATGTTGCTCGATAGCCCCATGACCCCAGAACAGCGTAAGTACATGCAGACCATTAATGTCAGTGCCATTACGTTAGGTAATATTTTCAACGATATCATTGATATGGATAAGTTTGACCGCCGGAAACTAGAACTACTGCCAGCGCCGTTGAATTTTGAAGAATTTGTTGCTGAAATTGAAAGCATCTCGGCGTTGATGGCAGAGCAAAAAGGGCTTAGGTTTGATCTCGAACGGCTCAGTGATTTACCTGTTGCGATTGAAGTGGATGCTACGCGCCTGCGTCAGGTATTGTGGAACCTGATAAGCAATGCGATGAAATTTACCAAAGAAGGTGGCGTCGTCATGACGGTCTGCGCTGACATTGAGGATAAGTTTGCGCGCATTACCATGGAAGTTGAAGACACAGGCATTGGTATACCGGAAGCTGAACTCGATAAAATCTTCGCCATGTATTACCAAGTTAAATCGGGTAAGGACAATTTACACGCTGTTGGCACGGGGATTGGCTTAGCGGTATCTCGTCAGTTAATCAACTTGATGGATGGTGATATTTCTGTGAGCAGTGAAGAAGGTTTTGGTAGCACCTTCACCGTTTCAATTCGTGTGCCTTTGGCACAAGATGCCCAATTCAAACCAACGTTACCCGTTCCTCAAAAAAGTTTAGCCATTTTTATGGTTGAAGATATTGAGCTCAATATTACAGTTGCTCGTTCTTTGCTAGAAAGTTTAGGACACACGGTTACCGTCGCTATGACAGGTGAAGAAGCCAAACAAAAATTTGTGCCGCAAGAGTACGATCTGGTTTTCCTCGACATTCAACTGCCAGACATGACCGGGTTTGATGTCGCTGCGTTTTATCGACAAACTTATGATAACCTTCCGCCACTGGTTGCATTGACCGCCAACGTATTGAAAAATAAAGCTGAATATCTAGAGAAAGGGATGGATGACGCGATCAGTAAACCATTGTCAGTACTGGCGATTCAAGAGGTGATTGCAAAATTCACCCATAGTGAGGCGATTCAACTTGCCGACGCTAAGGTTAATGCCGCCTCAGAAGAACACAGTGAGTTGAACACGCATTTGCTCGATCTTGAAATGCTTGAGTCTTATATCGATATTGTTGGCCCGAAACCTGTGCTGGAAAGTATCCAAATGTTCGAGCAGATGATGCCCAGTTACGTTGAAGTGCTAGATTCCAATATGGTAGCAAAAGATCAAGCAGGCATTGTTTCAGAAGCACACAAAATCAAGGGTGCTGCGGGTTCAATTGGTTTGAAACACATCCAAAACGTTGCACAAAAGGCACAGTCGCCAGAGCTACCTGCTTGGTGGGAAAATATTGGTGACTGGATAGATGAAATTAAAAATGGGTATCAACACGATATTCAAGTCTTGAAACAATGGTTAACTCAAAGGTAATGGTATGAAAAAAATCGGGTTGGCTTCATTAGTCATGGCGCTACTATCTGGCTGTAGTTCACCGCAAGTGAATTGGCTGCAGGACAGCAGTGCCGTGATATCAAATATCACCATTGGGTTGAAAAGTAACCTTTGGATCAATCAAATGCCTACAGCTAATGAGAGCGAAATACCTCTTGTGCATGGGACATTAAGATTGGATTCGTCGGCAATATTACCTGCCAATTTAACGATTGATGCGTTGATGGTCCAGCAAAGGGATAAAAATTGGCTGGTGGGCAGTGAATCGTTAGATTTACGGACTCAAAGTGAAGATCAATGGGAAGTTGTGTTTGAATGGCCGATGCAGCTTAATGTGGATAAGCCCGTTAATGTAGCTTTGCAATTGAGCGATGGTACAACAGCGCAGTGGCTTATCGAAAAGAGCGTCTTCATCGACAAAGTCTATTAGATTTATAGAACGGCTCCACGCGCAGTAGTCAGCCATGAAAAAAGCCCTTTAACCTGAGGTTAAAGGGCTTCTAACTATCTGGGTAGACGTTTAGTCTTCTAGATCACCACAGAAGCGGTAGCCTTCGCCATGAATTGTGGCGATGATCTCTGGCGTACCTGAGACTGATTCAAAGTGTTTACGGATACGACGAATCGTCACATCTACGGTTCTGTCGTGTGGTTTCAATTCACGGCCAGTCATCTTTTTCAGCAAATCTGCGCGAGTTTGGATTTTTCCTGGGTTCTCACAGAAGTGCAGTAAAGCGCGGAATTCTGAGCGAGGAAGCTTGTAGCCTTCACCATCCGGATTCACTAAAGAACGGCTATTGATATCCAATACCCAACCGTTGAACTCATATTTTTCCACACTGCGTTTCTCTTCTTGAGTCGTATTGGTATTCATTGAACGACCTAGAAGATTACGAGCACGAATCGTCAGTTCACGTGGGTTAAATGGTTTGGTGATGTAGTCATCAGCCCCGATCTCTAAACCGAGGATTTTATCAACTTCATTATCACGACCAGTCAAAAACATCAGTGCAACATTAGCCTGTTCACGAAGCTCACGAGCTAACAGAAGGCCGTTTTTACCTGGTAAATTGATGTCCATAATGACCAAGTTAATGGGGTTATCAGACAGCACATGGTGCATCTCTTCACCGTTACTGGCCTCAAAAACAGCGTATCCCTCTGCTTCAAAAATACTCTTAAGAGTGTTACGAGTTACTTGCTCATCTTCAACGATAAGAATCTGCGGGGTTTGCATTGGCGGTACCTAAACTTGTGAAAAAATTGTGCTAATAGAATTAATTGTAGGCAAAAAATTGCAACATACAGGTAATCTGCTGCCGATAATAAACTAAAGTTTTGAAAAAAACACTTACTTCAGTTGCCCGCCGTCCTTAGGCATATCTTGCATTGAGGTCTCCATACCCTCTGTGTTCTACTAGTCTTTAAGGCGGATTCTATAATGTTAACAGCATGCTAACAACGGCAGAATGTTAATTCCAATCACTTTGTTGATTTACATCAAGAGTTCTAATGTAACAAATATTAATCGTCTTAAGCAGTTGTAAATTTACACCACATTACCCATGCAAATAGCATGCTTTTTGGGGATTTTCGCTGGGGATGGTAGCATTAGGCGCAATGGGCTTTACCTCACATGGAAATTTACCAGCAAAGAACTTGTTAACTCGATACTTGTCAAAAAATGGGAATTGCGTAAAAAATCAACGTTTACAGCGGGGGATATCGCACTATTATGGATGTCACCAATATGAATATTCAGTCTTTTAAATGCAGTTGGCCGCCAAGTTATGCTCATTCTCAGCGGGTTTTTCTTTGCATCGTTTGTATGAATAGGTGAGTAAAGTATCTGGCATTATGGTTCATTGAGTTGTGGTTTTACAGCGCGTCTAATGTGTCAGATGAAAATAATAAACAATAATCAAGGAAGAAGGATGATAGATAT